>JAYTMF010000580.1:0-5686 GCA_043728755.1 Flavobacteriales bacterium | reverse complement strand
TTTCACACCAAAAGCATAGCTAAATCTTTTAAATTCTAAGGGGTTCGTTACGACATTGATAGTATCCCTCACATTATTGCTGTATTCATATTTGCCGGGAATGCGGGTCATATCCTCTTTGTATTGGACTTTACCAGTACCAAAAGTAAATTGGCTATACAATCCCACAGGAGCGATAAAATCAGCAATGTACTTCCTCACTCCAAATTCAATATAGCGTTCCACACCGGTTCTTGTTAATACATCGGGTTGGAAGTACTCATATTCTTCAAGAGGCAAATTATTCATGTAATAATCATTGGACCTGAAAGTACCCTCGGCCAAGAGCTCCAATTTCCTATTGACGACGTAGGAGAAACTGAGATGATGACCTTTGGTGATCGTGATAAATTTCTCAGAAGACGATGATTGATCACGTTGAGATATCGTCGCGTATTCCTTCGTTGGAGTAAGCTGACTTACCATTGGAAAAAAGTCAAATCCATAAGCAAACGACATTCTTTTACTCATGTAACCTGGTTGCGTTATTCCTACAAAGGAGGACAATATGAGAGACGAGAGAATAATTGACCTCATTTGTTTTTCTTTTTTGCTTTGATTTGAGTCATCGTATCATACATCAGCGAATTCACATAACCGTTATCGGCCGATCGTTTGATATTCTTTTCAAGCACCCATTTTGATGTTCCTGTTCTCATATTATAGAGCAGGAAGTAGTAATAAGTATTTCTAAGCGGAGTGAAGGCTCTTATAATTACAAAAGGCAGTATAGGATACAACAAAACACCAAGAAGAATAGCAGAGCCGGTTCCCTCACGTTTTTGTTTGGACGTAAAAACACCCGTATAACAGAAATAATCAGTTCCGTATATATCGGCAAGTGAGGAAGTAAATTCTGTTTGCAAAGGCACCATATCAACACCCGCATCTTCATGCGCAAGCTTTTCTCCCACCCAATCGTTCATCATTGCCATGTGGTTGTATCTATCCACATCGTTTCCGTTCATCGATTTCGGAAATAGAATTTCAGATTCGAGATTGCTTTGTTCTGCACATTGTGTAATCTGGTGGTTGAAATCAACGAGTTCTTTTTCAGAATCTACGAGTTGCAATCCTTTGCGTTCATCTATGATGAAGAAAAAAGGATCCACCACCACAATTTTATCAATACCCAAAGCAAACCCATGTCTTTTGTAATACCCGCTGCGATTTCTTACCTCATCGTTCCAGACTTTGTCACTCTCGTCCTGCGCTTTTTTATCCGCAATAAGTTGATTCAATTCCTTTTGAAAGGCAGCTGTATCGACACCTGTGAATGCCATATACTGAAACATGTTATTCCACCTTTTGGTTGTATCCGCTTCAGTAGATGCAGTCGATTCAGGTTCTATAGCTCTGACCGCTTCAGCCTCCTTTCTAAGTCGTGCGTATTTTGAATCACTATCCTCCACTGCCTCAGTAGCAGTGTGCTTTTCCGCCAATTTCCGGTCAAATTCCGCTTCAATTGAATCTAGGGCGATTGCACTTTTTGAAGTCTCAATCTTCCTAAGTTGCGTTCTACAATGACTTAAACCCTCTCCAATGGTTTCGAAAGTGAGTGCATTATTCGATATGCCATCATTGAGCAAATCATGCAGCATGTTCGTCACAAACGGAGATTGATATTTCTCATTCACCGACTTCATATATCGGATGGCGATGAGATTTATCTGTTTGTTGCTGAGTTTGGTGAAAAGGTGATTGCATAGCTGCAGATTCTCATACACCTTTTCACTGTCAAGAATCACCTTGTGACGCTGACGTGCATTGCAATACATTGAGATTCCATACAACGATTTGGCAATGGACTCTTCATAATATTTACTTCCGGGGTTCAAAGTGGACAACGCATAGGAATGATAAAAAGCCATCATAAATCTCCTTTCAACGAGATCGAGGTGTATCATTTCATTGCGACAAATGCGCCGAATACTTTCAAAATTGGCTTTAGGGAAAAGATAGTTTTCTCCATTTAAAGTACAGGCTGCAATTTTCTCCTGAAGTATCTCTCTTCTCCTTCTAATGTTAGGATGCGTACTTTTTGAGTCATCGGCAACATCAGTAGTGAGTGGAATTTTTGTTGGCTCCTTCAAGAATAGCTCCGAAGGAAACTTCAACGAATCCAGTTCCAGAAAAACCGTATTAAAAGGCACATCAACAAACGGTGTGAATGAGAATTGCAACACATCCATCATATTTGACGCTGCATTCTTGTTGTAGCCGGCCTTCGTGAATCTGGCAAATCCAATTTCATCTGCTTGAAATTCCAGATCTTTTGAAAATGTACTTAGCAATTTTATTCTGCCGTCATAGCCATTGTATCTGTCGTTCCGTGTCTTGTTGATGATCTTTTTTGTTTCGAGAACTGAAGTGATACTGTGTTCCTTTTCGTAGTGCGCGATCTCATGTGCAAGCACAAACGCAAGCTGGGCTTCATTCTCAATCTGCGCCAATAAGCCGACCGTAATAAATACAATACCCATGTTAGTAGTGAATGCATTTACCTCAGTACTTTTCACAACATAGAAGCGCAATATTTCGCGCAACTCCTGATTATCCGTAAGCAATTTGTCGGCAATCTGATTGACATAGCATGTGACAGAATCACCGAACAATACCTTGCCGCTATTGAGCAATTCATCGATTACATAATTGTTTCGAAGTAGGAAGTCATTGACACTTCTTTTGTCTTTGCTCGATCGATCACTGAGTCTTTCTTTGGCCTGAGCCTTCTGAACCTTGGTGGCGGTCAACGTCCGAAACTCCTGCGGAATCTCTCCTTTACATTGCAATGGCGCGTATGAATCCTGACGTTGAGCAAATGTGCCCGATAAAAAGGAACAAATAAATGCCGCTGTCAGCAACGACTTACATTTCGACATGTGAACAATTTTGCCGAAATATATTGAAGATGCGCAAATCTTAACCTGTAATTTTTAAATGTGCTACAACAGCTCTCAGCTTTCCAAAACTGTACTTACCTTCCAATAAACGATGTATTTCGGTCATCGATTTTTCGGATTCTTTAATTAGTATGTCAGTTATTGTTGCTATTTCAAATTCGCTTGCCACATCGGAAATATTCAATTGCCCTGCAGCAACAGCCTTTGACAGATGCGATTCGATCGTACCCGGTACCATTGATCTCTTTTCGGCAATTTCCTCAACGGATAATTTTTCGAGAAATAAATTCACTGTTTCTTGAACAGTATCCAACTTATTCTTCTTGCCGGCAGATTTTTTTACCCCTGACTTCCTTGCCTTCCCGGTCTTTCTAATGGATTTAACGCCCATATCGGCAACACGCACTCCCGCTTCTGCAAGCCATCGACTTCGCTCATCATCGCGTCTGATTCGCAAATCATGCGTACCATTCCAATCTTCATTCTTGAGAATGGACGGAATAATCAACGAACACTTCTCGATCATTTCAAGTTTCTTCATCATGATCTGATCCAACTCGGCAATACTTGAGAGATATGATTTCTGTCCTGAGAACCGACTCACCATCTCGTTATGCTCAATCATTTTCTTGATGTTATTTTTCAACATGGATTGATAATATTCAGAACCCTTTGACAGTCTTCCCTGCAATTGTTCGTATTCACCCCTTTGAAGGAGTTGTGAAACCTGGTACCTGAATTTCAAAGTGTTTTCCTTTTCTGATTTGAACGAGGAATAAATCAATTCAATCGCAGATCGCATCGACTCATCATCAAATGCGGTATCACCATCAAAGTCCTTTCTGAAGTAATCAAATTCCTTCAACACCAATTCAAAATCATAGGTTGAATTCAACAGATCGTTCAGATACAACAATTGTTTTTCTTTCAGAATATTTTTCAAAGAATCGCGTACATTGTTTTTAGCAGAAAACTCTACAACCAATTGATCGCTGCTGATAACGCGTGTATCAATCTTCGTTCGAAGCACAAGACCATCCAACGACCTCAGCCTAGAAAGAGCTACATAGACTTGACCGGGAGCGAAAGCTTGTCCGACATCAATAATGGCCTTGTCGAAAGTGAGGCCCTGACTTTTATGAACTGTGACTGCCCAGGCCAGCTTCACAGGAAACTGCTTGAATGTGCCAACGACGTCTTCATCCAATTCCTTAGATTGGATGTTGACCGTATACTTTTTATTCTCCCAGGTTTCCAATTCCAGCTTACATCGCAACTCACTTCCACTCATTTCCACAACCACTTCCTCGAGATCGATTTCCACGACTTTGGCAATGCGTCCATTGAAGAATCTCCCTTGCCCTGATGCATCATTCTTTACGAACATGATCTGCGCTCCCAACTTAAGTTCAAGTTTTTCAGGAATGGGATAAATATTTTCTCCAAAATCCCCATTGATTTCAGCACCATAAACAAATGATTTTCCGGGCAACCGCAGCAAAGCCTGTTTGTTCATTTCATCGGCTTTGTAATTATGCGTTGTGATGGTTATGACCTCATCGTTTTCCGAGCCGGCGTTCGGTTTATAATGTTGATTGAGAACTTCTATATCCTCGGCCGTTGTGATATTGTTTCGAAGATTATTCAGAATCCGGATAAAGCGATCGTCTGTTTGGCGGTAAATTTTTTCCAACTCAATAAATACAAAACCATCGGTCTGCAATGCCTTGGATTCGAAAAAATGAGCGCTGTGATAATATCGCTTCAAATAACTCCACTCGTGTTCCTTTACAATTGGCGGTAATTGATAAAGATCACCAATCATTAGAACCTGCACACCACCGAAACTCTGCCGAAAATTTCCCTTCACCGATCTCATTCGGTAATCAATGGCATCGAGCACATCAGCACGAAGCATGCTCACCTCGTCAATAATGAGAAGATCAATTGAGCGCAACACTTGCTTTCGCACAGAAGAAATCGGATGTTTTCGTGTAAGCGTGTACTGTGTATATATACTGTTCTCACTGCTAAAATTTCCCGAAGGAGTGCGGTCAGGAAGGAATGTTCCCAGTGGCAATTGAAACTGCGAGTGAATAGTCACTCCTCCTGCGTTAAGAGCAGCAATGCCTGTTGGTGCAACTATCACATAATTTTTGTGGGTTCTGCCTGCAAGATTTTTAAGAAAGGTTGTCTTGCCCGTTCCTGCTTTACCTGTCAGAAAAATATGACTCCCCGTACTATTCACGAAGAATGCTGCTGTTTTTGCGAGTTCATTTTCCCCGATTTCCATGATCTTAATTTGATGCGCAATTTATGGTTGACATGACGAAGCATTCGTTTCGAGCAACTTTCCAATTTCAATTGACGGAAGCATAACCCAATGGATTAGCGGCAATAAGAAGGCATAAATTTTCTTAAAACCACTTTGAATCAGATATCGGAAGTACAAAGGAGAATGCCTGTTTATTGCCCTTCTACATGATCTCACCAAATATGGTTCATAAGTTTGAAACATACTACGCATCAAAACAAACATAAATCGCTGAAATTTGTTAGGCCCTCATTTTTAAAGCTAAAATAAATCAAATGAATATATCGAAATCTTCAGAGGGAAATTTAAATGATATGAAAGTAAAAATTCATGCTCTTGAAATTGAGAAACAGAAACTTGAAAAAGAATTGAGGTCTCGGGAGGAGATGATGAACAACCTACTTTCTTACATTCAAAGTACCTCGAAATA
>JAYTMF010000579.1:0-1755 GCA_043728755.1 Flavobacteriales bacterium | reverse complement strand
CAAAAAAGCTTCAACAAAAAGCCATCTCTCGATGGCCTTTTCAATTTTATCTCAATAGAAATCACTCCGCGAGGATTGTCACCTTGTTGTTGAACATCTCGGCAGTGCCGCCGTTCACTTCGAACTTGTGCTCCTTGCCTGCCTCATCCTTAACGCGCAACGTTCCTTTCTTCAAGGAAGAAATCATCGGCGCATGGCGATTCAAAATACCAAGACTTCCATCGCTGCCCGGCAAATAAACAGAAACTGCATCCCCTTTAAAGAGCAACTTCTCCGGTGTGAGTATTTCAACTTTCATTTCTATAGTCGCTTTAATAATGAATGAGTTTGACACCCATTAATAATTAATCATTCATATTACCTCGCTGCTGCTTCCGCCAACATCTTCTTACCCGCGTCAATCGCCTCTTCTATCGTTCCTTTCATGTTGAACGCTGACTCAGGAATATCGTCGCAATGACCATCGAGGATCATGTTGAATCCTTTGATCGTGTCTTCAATAGAAACAAGAGTTCCTTTGATACCAGTGAACTGCTCAGCTACGTGGAACGGCTGCGACAAGAAACGCTGCACTTTACGCGCGCGGTAAACCGCTTGCTTATCCTCTTCAGAAAGCTCATCCATACCAAGAATGGCGATGATGTCCTGAAGTTCTTTATAACGCTGAAGGATCAACTTCACACGTTGTGCGCAGCGGTAGTGTTCTTCGCCCACGATCTGTGGCGTCAAAATTCTCGACGTAGAATCCAATGGATCTACTGAAGGATAAATTCCTAACTCAGCGATCTTACGGCTCAATACCGTTGTTGCATCCAAGTGAGCGAAAGTAGTAGCAGGCGCCGGATCGGTCAAGTCATCCGCAGGTACGTAAACGGCCTGCACCGAAGTGATCGAACCACGCTTGGTGGACGTAATACGCTCCTGCATCACACCCATCTCTGAGGCCAGCGTTGGTTGGTAACCCACAGCTGATGGCATACGTCCGAGAAGTGCCGACACCTCCGAACCTGCCTGTGTAAAACGGAATATGTTGTCGATAAAGAAAAGGATATCGCGACCGCCAGATTTCTCATCTCCGTCGCGAAAGTATTCTGCAACGGTCAGACCTGAAAGTGCAACACGTGCACGTGCTCCAGGAGGCTCGTTCATCTGTCCGAAAACAAATGTCGCCTGTGACTTCGCCAATTCTTTCGGATCAACTTTACTCACATCCCAGTCGCCTTTCTCCATGCCGTGCATGAATTCTTCACCATATTTAATAATACCGGCTTCGATCATCTCGCGGAGAAGGTCATTTCCCTCACGGGTTCTTTCACCTACACCTGCGAATACCGAAAGTCCGTCATAAGCCTTTGCAATGTTGTTGATCAATTCCTGGATCAATACGGTTTTGCCTACACCGGCACCACCAAACAATCCAATTTTTCCTCCTTTTGAATAAGGCTCGATCAAGTCGATAACCTTGATACCTGTCAGAAGAATCTCCGTAGAAGTGGATAGATCCTCATATCTCGGCGGCTGACGGTGTATAGAAGCTCCTCCCTCTTTGCTCACCTCAGGCATTCCATCGATGGCATTTCCTACTACGTTGAATAGGCGGCCTTTGATCTGCTCACCAATCGGCATCATGATCGTTGCACCAGTTGTGTGAACCTCAGCACCGCGCTGAAGTCCTTCTGTGGCATCCATGGCTATGGCGCGCACCGTATCCTGACCAATGTGCTGCTGACACTCAAGGATGAGGTCGCCACTCGG
>JAYTMF010000578.1:0-1618 GCA_043728755.1 Flavobacteriales bacterium | reverse complement strand
GGATCTTCGGAGCAATTTGCAATTCTGTATGACGCATACAGTGGAGCGCTCTTCGGTATTGTAAAACGCATTATTCCGGATGAAGAGCAGGCAAGTGATGTGCTGCAAGATGCGTTCATCAAGATTTGGGACAAGAGAAATTTTTATGATCCTTCAAAAGGCTCCATCTTCACCTGGATGCTGAATATTGTAAGAAATACGGCTATTGATTTCACCAGATCCAAACATTTTAAGGGCGCTTCAAGAATCCAAAACATCGATGACAACGTAGGTATTTTGAATCGCATGTCTGGAACACATACCAACACCGATGTGATAGGAATGAATGAGGCAGTTGACAATTTACCGGAAGAACAACGTCAAATCATTGATCTGATGTACTTCAACGGGATGTCGCAAGATGAGATCGCGAACGAATATAATATACCATTGGGAACAGTGAAGACTAGGGCCAGAGGAGCCATGATAAAATTGAGAGCACTATTTAAAGTAGGTGTAGCAACGTGAACATAAAGGATTATATATCATCAGGAATATTGGAGCGCTATGCACTGGGCCAATGCAATGACTCGGAAATGAAGTCCGTTCAGGATGCTATTACAAATTATCAGGAATTGCGCAGCGAGTTGAATGAGATCGAAACTTCATTGTTCAGCTATGCCCAGACGAACAGTGTTGCTCCGCCTTTAAAAGTGAAAGCGCGTGTCTTGCAGCACATTCAAAATTCTTCCTCAGCAGAAAGGAAAGACGGACGAGTGATAGAGATGCCGCGCAGTAATGGTTACTATAAGTGGATGGCGGCAGCGTGTGCTGTTGCATTGGCGATCAGTACCTGGATGAATTTCATGCAATCACAACGCAATAAAAGATTGCATGGTGAACTTGCATCACTACGACAGCAGAATACTTTACTCGCTGAGGACTTGAACGTAAACCGGGCAGGATATCAGCAATCGGAAGAACTTTTTGCCTTCCTCAGTGACACATCCACGCGGGTGATTAGCATGAAAGGCGTTGCTTCAAATCCATCCAATACTGCAACGATTTATTGGAATCCGAAAACGTCGGATGTGTATCTCGCTGTCAACGAACTCGCCAAAGCGGACGATCAGAGCGACTATCAATTGTGGGCTATAGTTGACGGCGTGCCCGTGAACGCTGGTGTTTTCTCAGTTGGTGATACTTCTTCGATTCCACAGAAGATGGAGTCTTTTAAAAACGCACAAGCTTTTGCCGTAACACTTGAGAAGAAAGGTGGAAGTGATACTCCAACTTTGGAAAAGATGGTAGTGATTGGGAATGTTTGATCGTTACTCATCGTCTTAAAATTCAAATTCGAAATATTGAAGAGGCTGTCTGAAAGGGCAGCCATTTGTTTTTGGGTTATCAAGCTATTGCATTAATACCGATTGGACAAGTGTAATAGTCCAAGCTTTGCTTCGTTAGATTGAACTAAACACTTGTATCCATCGGCATTTACCACTGTATGATTTCTCAAACATTGACCTGTTTTAGAAATCACATTGGTATAACGTGGAGCAACGGACTAGTTCATGACCTTGTTTTATTGAGCGTAGCGAAAAGCACTTGATCTGCATGTTGGAATAACCCAATAACC
>JAYTMF010000577.1:0-4328 GCA_043728755.1 Flavobacteriales bacterium | reverse complement strand
TATGAATTTTGCTCTATTTTAATCATTTGTTTCAATGCTCATTTTGCCGAATGTTTCGTCAAATCTCAGTTCCATAGCTCAGGCTATGCATCTTCGATTTTCCTCGTCTTCGGCAAAATGACCTATCGCGATTCATCAAACAGGTTTTTAGAAGTACCCTTAACCCTAAATTTAGTATTCACAGGAAAGTATTCAAGACCATGAAAATGCAATCGAACCTCAGCAGGCAAAATAGATTTCGCTGAATCCGCGAATCCTTCGTCCGTATCATTGCAAAATTTTTGAACCTCATCAAAATAAGTTTGACACATCAAATTGCTGTCATTGAGCGCCAGCAGTGTTATAATCAAGGATATCCATTTAAAAGTCACAACTTTTTTCTCGCTTCAAAGTAAAAGCGAGATCAAAACTATTGCATTGCATGAAGAAATTGTATCTGCTCCTCTTACTATTTGTCAGCGTGATTGCGAATGCGCAAGACATTAAACCCCTTGATTATGCATCACATTACAAAAAGCATAAGGTTACTTCCCGCGATTGTTTTGAAGTGAAATATAAAGGCAATCAGGCACTTGATTCTATTCATCGCGGATTTGAAGAGTACGATCAACACGGACGGCTTATCAAATTCACGGAATACTATGCTAAAGGAAAAGAGATGGCAATATACCGGTATGAGTACGACGACAAAGCGAAGATTATAAAGAACACTGTTAGCATTGTATTTAACAACTGGCAAGCCATTGAATTGACACTCACACATGACGCAAAGGGGAGGCTTATACAAAGAGAAATGCCGGAGTTGATATCGAATTTTTGGTGCAAGGAAACATTCAGTTATGGCAAAGGAGGAACATTGACCAAGAGTGACCAATGGTATATGTCGGAAGGAAGTCCACGGGCATTGAGCCATAAAGAATACGATGATCAAATCGAATGGAAAGAAAATACGCCAACGCATATATTCGACTCGAAAGGACTACTGATTATTCAACAGACTTGCATGCATGGTCGTTGCGATTCTGCTTATTGTTACAGCTATTCTTACTTCTAATACCGAAAGGACAAGTGTAATAGTCCAATCTGTGCTTCGCCAGATAGAACTATACACTTGCATCAATCGCCATTTACCACTGTATGATTTCTCAAACATTGGTCTGTTTTAGAAATCACATTGGTATAACATTACGATTTCATCTCGTGATCAGAATAGGCGCAAGATCCTTCCATCCGATGTTGTGGCGAGCACGAAATCCTTGACCACCTTCACAGAAATCAATTCTGGACTATTGACAACTTCGTAATAGCGCCAGTTCACTCCACTGTCGGTACTTTCTGCCACTACGCCTTCATTCCCAACGGCTACAATGTGGTCACCAAACGCATCCACATCATTCCAATTGATTCTTGCTTTAAAAGCCGCGTTCCCCTTTTCCAATACTATCCAATTCATTGCTGAATTTGACGCTCTCAAAATGGCACCGTTGTACGTGACTCCGATGCAATGATCATCACCTATGACCGTCATACCGGTCATGAAATCATCGACAAAATCGGCACTCGACAAATTATCAATGCGATCTGATTTGGATAACACCAAACCATGACCACCAACTGCAATCCTGTCCTCATTGAGCAACACCAGTGATCGGAATTCATTTTGTCTGAAGATAAAATTCCAATTCGCACCGGTATTTCGCGTTTCGTAAACGACACCTTCACCCAAATTCTCACCGCCACAAAAAAACCAACAACTGTCATTGCTGAATTCGAAATCTCTTATTGACGGACGATCTTCCTCATTGAAAGGAACTTGCTGATCTAACCCATAGTAGTTCCATGAATTTCCTCCATCCGACGTGCGCCACAATTGTAAATACTCACCACCGGCAAAACCCATTTGTTCGTTCAGAAAATTCACGCAATACATACTTCGTGGAAATTCAGTATTAAACTTACTCCACGTTATTGCTGCGTCATCAGTTCGGAGAATCACACCTTCTTCACCTCTCACGCCACCAACAGCAAACCAAATAGAATCAGTCTGGAGAAATAGGTCATTGATGCGAAATGCATAGCCCGTATTGTATATGGCCAACGGAGTAAGATCAACGTTTTGCTTTCTGCAAGAGACAACGAATAGGAAAAGAAAAAAAAACACATAATAGAATTTCCTATAAGGCACAATTAAAAGATATTTCAGTTCCGTGTTGCTCACTTTATTTGTCGTAACACCTCATCGATATCATCCAACGTGTTTACGTTAGCCAGTTTTTCCGGAGTTTTGGAAACGATCAAGGTTGAAGAAGAATTGATCAACACCTTCCTCGGACAACTATATCCTTCAGACATAAACTTCATGGCTATCGGGTACGACTTTGGTTCCCATATGGCGATGAGAGGCTCTGGAAATCGATCATGCGGACTCATGAAAGAAGTCGCTACAGAGAAGTGATTGCGTTTTTGAAGCAGCTCATTTATTACATCGGCATCAAGCAATGGTATGTCGCAGGCAAGGACGAGCCACGCTGTCTCTGGTTCCTTCATGAAAGCAGAAACAATTCCTCCTAATGGTCCGAGATCAGAAATTCTATCGACAATCACTTCGCAACCATGAGAAGTAAAATACTCCATCTGGTCTTGCCTGCATGAATGAATAGTTGGAATTCCCAAACCATCAAGCAGATGCTTCAAATGCAAGAATTGTTCTTCAGCGTGATACGTCAAACGCGTTTTATCCTTCCCCATCCGTATGCTGCGTCCACCTGCCATGATCAACGCCTTGAGCGGTGCTGGTTGCAAAAATTCAGATTCAAAAAACTGTTTCAGCGCATCACTATCGCTGATATTCAAAGATGCAATGTTTTCCGCGCCCGGAATAATTTCTTGGATATAAGCAGGAATGTTACTGTCGTGTTCCGTAGAAATAATTGCAACCACATCCGTCAATTCTCCCATTCTTTTGCGCAGCGAGTTTTCCTTTTCAATATTACATATTACAATTTGCTTTTTGGCCTGAAAATGATTGCCGTTGGCCACAATAAAATGAGCATCCTTCAACGCGAATCTTCGTTGAAAATCATTCACGTATGGCGGAAGATTCAATTGGACAGAGTCATGTTTATCCTGAAAGTGCGTTCCACTAAATTCAACTGCATCTGAATTGTGATCAGCATCCACAAAGGCAATATCCGTTTGCGGAAAAAGGCACCGCAGCACTGAAACGAATTCAGCAACAGCCTTGCAGGTTGTTCCATAAACAGCGCACTCACTTATTCCAAACTTTCCTGAATTGACCTTGGTAAGATCACCATGCTTTTTATGAGTTTCTTTTAAAATCATTTTTTCCTCCCGATTTTTCTATCAATTTGATTTCACTTATTACGATATCATGCGAAAGTGCTTTGCACATATCATAAATGGTCAGAGCTGCGACACTCGCACCAGTCAATGCCTCCATTTCGACCCCAGTCTTCGCAGTGATCTGTGCTGTACATTGTATCACAGCCACGTTGTTGGATAGCTTGATAACCACATTCACATAATCCAATCCCAGCGGATGACACAGAGGAATCAACTCACCTGTCTTCTTCGCAGCCATTATTCCAGCAATGATGGCCGTCTGAAACACGGGGCCTTTTGGAAGATGTAATTCCTTGTCTACCAGCGTTCGCACGACGGAATCCGGCAATGTAACTTTGGCTTCAGCTATTGCTATACGCACGGATGATTCTTTTGCTCCAACATTCACCATGTTCACTTTTCCTTCAGCGTCGATATGAGAAATTTCAGACATAGTGCGAAGATATTGCACGAATTCGGGTTCACATCGATTGAATTCTATCATTGACATTTGACATAATGGGGAAATTTATTCTTTTTAAAAAATTTTAGCCAACACGGCTACGTTACTTTTTTTATTTGATTTTATTTTTATAAGTGAAAATCTCATTCAACTTTGCAACACAAATCACCACTATGAAAAAGCAATTTGGCTTACTTACAATTCTGATTCTATCAGGGTTGAACATGCAATCGCAATATGCGTTACCGGAAAAGGGTAAGCAGCTTAACGCAGGAGTAGGTCTTTCAACGTGGGGAATTCCTGTTTTTCTGGGGATGGATTTCGGTGTGGATACAGATATCTCCGCCGGTTTTGAATTCTCGTACAGAAACTTTAACCAACATTATTACGGTAAGAAGTACTCCAGCAGCATCCTCGGATTTTCTGGAAACGGCAACTACCACCTTAACGGAATAACAAATATTCCTACCCAATATGACGTCTACGCAGGTTTGAATGTTGGATTCTATGTTTGGAATAGTTC
>JAYTMF010000576.1:0-1436 GCA_043728755.1 Flavobacteriales bacterium | reverse complement strand
CCACACCGTTTGTTGTCAAAGACATTCAAAAGCAACTTGCTTTCAAAAGTGAAAATGTGATCGGCACAAGTTTTAGACGAGATAATTTGTCTTACAACGTCAACGAACAAGAGAACAAGGAAGCAAAACTGTTAGAGATATGTATCAAATTAAATGGAAGTGGAATAGTCTATTGCGGAACAAGATTGCGGACGAAGGAAATTGCGTCGTTGCTAAAGATGCACAAGATTTCTTCCGCAGCATATCATGCAGGCATGTCCACAAAGGATAAACAGACTGTATTCACCGCATGGATGAAGAATGAGGTGAGGATTATGTGTGCGACAAATGCTTTTGGGATGGGAATTGACAAACCTGATGTTCGTTTTGTTTTACATGCAGATGTTCCTGCTCATCCGGAAGCCTATTTTCAGGAAGCTGGAAGAGCTGGCAGGGATGGACAAAAGGCTTACGCTGTTTTGCTATACAATGACGCTGACATAGAAAGAATTCGAAAGCAGATTGATTCGAAATATCCTACGAAGGAATTCATTCGAAAAGTCTATAAGGGCATCGGAAATTTTTTGCAGCTTACTCCTGGCTCGGGAAAAGACATCGCTTATCCATTTCCGATAATGGATTTTTGCAGAAACTTCGAATTGAAATATGCCTCAGTCGTTCATGCGATGCAAATTCTGGAATTGGCTGGGTACGTAAAATTGAACGAGGTGGCATTTGTGCCTTCTCGACTTATGTTTCTGTCTGGTCGTCAAGATCTTTATAGTTTTCAGGTCGCAAATCCGGCAATGGATCTCATCATTAAAGTATTGTTGAGAATGTATGGTGGTCTCTTCGAGCAATTTGTGAATATCCGCGAAGACGAAATAGCTAGAAACACGCATCTCTCGATGGACGAGGTTGTTTCCAAACTGACCTTAATGTCAGAGCAAAAACTTTTGGAATACCTGCGACGAAGTGATACGCCATTGTTAACGTTCTTGACAGGCAGACAGCATGAGGACAGTATCACCCTGCTTCCGGAGATATATGAAAACAGAAAGATGCGCGAACTCGAACGTGCAAATGCCATGGATAAATATGTCTCAGCAAAGCGTTGTAGAAACATGCAACTACTCGAATATTTCGGTGAATTGAATGTAGCACCCTGTGGTCAATGCGATATCTGCAGGGAGAATAAAAAGCATGGTCTTCAACCACAGGAATATGAGTTGATCAATCAAGCAGTGATGGATCTTGCGCTGCATGGCGAATTCACGTTGGATGAGTTACCCCGGCTACTCCCGTCTTTTGCAAGTGATCACTTGATCGAATACGCACGATGGAAAATTGACACAGGTGAACTTGTATTGAGCGATAAATTATTTATTACCCTACCGGGAATGGAGAATGAATAGCTTTGCAGCCTTTACTTATAAGTATGTCTGTAACAAAAATTT
>JAYTMF010000575.1:0-6965 GCA_043728755.1 Flavobacteriales bacterium | reverse complement strand
AAAATTAAAGATGGAAAGGTTTGCTGGTATAAAGCAATCGTTGATTGAGTGCTGTGCTTCACTACCATTGCTTTTTTCGAAAAATCGGAGGAACGGTTTGTTTCGCATTACTCAGGAACTATGCAGCAAGAGTATGCTTATGGTGAATGGTTTTCGAAAATTTTAAACAGGCTCTAAATCTTTTTATTCGTGAATCCAAGATAAAGAAAGAAAATCATAGCATTTCTGCCCTGAGTAGTTGCTGAAAATATATAATTGCCTATTTTCGTCACCTTCTAAAAAGACAGATACCAAAAAACCCACTGTATGAAAATAGCGCAACTATTTGTTTTAGCGGCTGTTACCCTCTGCTTCTCTACTCTGAGTCATTCGCAATCGGCTACGAAAAAGGCGGATCAGGAATTCGAAAATCATGGATATTATGACGCTGCCAAGCTTTATAAAGTAGCAGAGCCCGCTACAAGAGGACTTGATGACAAAGCCAGAATCTTCTTCCAGTTGGGCGAATGCTATCGATTGGTAGCTGATTATCAGCAGAGTCTGGAGTGGTACGACAAGGCGATCATTGCTCAATATTATAATATCAATCCTGAAGTTTATTACAATTATGGATTGAGCCTTTTGAAAATTGAAAGGTGGGATGATGCTGTGGCCCAATTCAATAAATATATCGCTAAGGGTGGTGAGAAAAGTAAGGCCAATGCGAAGATCAAATCCGCAGAGGATGCTGCAATGAAGAAAGCATCGAAGACGAAAATTATGGTGGAAAATCTTGCAGAACTGAATACTCCGTTTTTTGACTACAGCATGACGTATTCTTCGAAGAAGGGAGACCAGATTATTTTTTCATCAAGCCGTCAGGCGTCTATTGGTGCAGGTCAGGACCCGATAACCGGTGAAAGTTTCATGGATCTTTTCTTTTCGGAGCAAGATAAGAAAGGAAAATGGTCGACGCCTCAACCTTTGGCTGGTGAAGTGAATACACCAAGCAATGAAGGCACCGTCACTTTTAGTAAGGATTTTACTGTGATGTATTATACATCTTGTAAATACGAAAGTGATAAGGCTTGGTTCGCTTGTGACATTTTGCGCAGCTCGAAGCAAAGTGACAAGTGGAGTCAAATCAGTAATTTGAATATCATTGACAGAAGTCAGGACGATACCTCGCAGGTAGGTCATCCATTCTTGACTTCAGATGAAAAGTACCTCTTGTTCGCATCCGATATGCCGGGTGGAAAGGGTGGTAAGGACATCTGGTACATGACATACGACAAAGCCAACTCGAAATGGTTGAAGCCGATGAACCTGGGATCAGTGAACTCGAAAGGCGATGACATGTTTCCTTTCGTTGCTGATGATGGAACACTTTATTTCTCTACAGACGGACATCCAGGATTAGGTGGACTAGATATTTTCAAGGCCCCAAAGACAGGGGATATGACTTTCGGACCAGTTGTCGCATTGGATTATCCGATCAATTCGTCTGCAAATGATTTCGGGTTGATACTCGAGCACAAAAAGGACGGCGATAAAACATTCTCCGGCTATTTCACTTCAAGTCGTCCGGGTGGAAAAGGCAAAGATGACCTGTATAAATTCTCTGAACCTCCGCTTGAATTCACGTTGGTCGGAACGGCTTACGACAAAGAAACAGGCTCACCCATTTCTGGAGCAGAAGTGTCTCTTGTGGGAAGTAGCAATTCAGGTGACCCTGTCAACATTAAAGTGACGGCTGATGGCAATGGCGGATTCAACTTTGACAAAACGCAGATCAAAGGAAATTACACTTACACTCTAGATGTACATAAGGATGGTTATATCGGAACCGGAGATCAGTTCTCTACTGTGGGCCTGAACACAAGCACGAATTTCGCACGCGAATATTTCCTCATTCCAATCACACAGGATAAAGAAGGAATTGAGATGCCGGAGGTGCGATATGACTTTAACAAAGCAGAATTGCAGATCAATGCTGAGGTAAATTCAAAGGACTCGTTGAACTATTTGTATGACATCATGGTTCGCAATCCTAAATTGGTTGTGCAATTGGAGTCGCATACAGATGCGCGGGGTACAGATAAAGACAACCAAGATTTATCTCAACGTCGCGCTCAGTCGTGTGTCGATTATCTGATAAAAGAGAAGGGTATTGATCCCAACAGAATTGTTGCTGTGGGTAAAGGTGAAAAAGAACCACGCATTTTGAAGAGAAACATCGGCCAATTGAAAGAAGGAGATGTACTGACGGAAGCCTATATCAAAACACTTCCAAATGAAGAGTTGAGAGAAGGAGCACATCAGCTTAATCGCCGCACAGTTTTCCGAGTTTTGAGAACGGATTACGTTCCAAAATAGAATCGCAACGATATTTCCCGGGGCGGACCGTCATTGCGGTTCGCCCCTTTTATTTGTATCCAAAATGAACGACTCACGATATTCAGCACGTGGTGTGTCATCTCAAAAGGAAGACGTACATGCCGCCATTAGCCACCTTGACAAGGGACTGTATCCAAAGGCTTTTTGTAAAATAGTGGCTGATCATCTTACCGGAAGCGAAGAGCATTGCCTAGTGATGCACGCGGACGGTGCAGGCACTAAGTCGTCACTTGCCTATATGTATTGGAAAGAAACAGGTGAAACAAGTGTTTGGAAAGGCATCGCACAGGATGCATTGGTCATGAACCTGGATGATCTCATGTGCGTTGGTGCAATCGATAATATAATGTTGAGCAGCACCATTGGTAGAAACAAAAACCTGATTCCCGGTGAAGTGATCGCGGCCATAATCAATGGCACCGAAGAGTTGATAGCAGAATTGAAAACGCATGGTATCAACGTCATTTCTACTGGTGGCGAAACCGCAGATGTCGGAGATCTTGTTCGTACCATCATCGTAGACTCTACTGTAGTAGCGCGTTTGAAAAGAAGTGAGGTCATTGATAATGGAAATATACAACCCGGAAATGTGATCGTTGGACTTGCTTCATTTGGTCAGGCGACTTATGAAAATGAATACAACGGTGGTATGGGTAGCAATGGACTCACCAGCGCTCGACATGATGTGTTTTATCACTCGCTGGCTCAAAAATATCCGGAGAGTTTCGATCCGAAAGTTCCGGAAGATCTTGTTTATAGTGGCTCATATGAATTGACGGATATTGTCGAAGATACGCCGCTTGACGCAGGTAGACTTGTGCTTTCGCCCACGCGTACTTACCTACCGGTAATGAAGAAAATATTTGAGACCATGCGTGGAGATATCCACGGAATGGTTCATTGCAGTGGTGGAGGCCAAACCAAAGTCCTTCATTTTATTGAAAATGTGCATGTCATTAAGGATCATCTTTTCGCTACGCCACCGCTCTTCAAAATGATTCAGAACGAATCACAAACTGAATGGATCGAGATGTATCGTACATTCAACATGGGACATAGACTAGAGATCTATACAAATGCTGAAGCGGCAAAGAAAATGATTTCCATCGCACAGTCATTTGGTATTGATGCACAGATCATCGGTAGAGTTGAAACATCAGACACAAAGAAATTGAGTATCACCTCTGAACACGGAACATTTGAATATTAAGACCGTCGGTCGATATTTTTTTTAGAACACATCATGCAAGATTTACTCGACAGACTTTTTTCCATCGTTGAACGACATACAGAAGTGGGTAAGATGATTACCGATCCTTCTGTCATTTCCGACATGAAGAGGTATCCTGTATTAATGAAGGAATACAAGGACCTTGGCGTGTTGGTCGAAAAGTATAATGAGTACAAGAAGGTTTCTGACGATTTGAAAGCAGCCAAGGATATTTTATACTCCAACGAAGATGCAGATTTGAAATCCCTGGCGCAAGAAGAATTCGATACGCTCACTCCAATTAAAGAGCGAATGGACGAAGAGGTAAAGTTCATGTTGATACCGAAAGATCCGGAAGATGTAAAAAACTGTATCGTTGAAATACGAGCGGGAACAGGAGGTGATGAGGCTTCTATTTTCGCCGGCGATCTCTACCGTATGTACACCAGATATCTTCAGGACAAGGGATGGAAGTATGAAGTGATGACTATGAATGAAGGCACCATGGGAGGGTTCAAAGAAATTTCTTTTGAAGTAATAGGCGATGAAGTTTATGGAACGCTGAAGTTTGAAAGCGGTGTGCATCGTGTGCAACGTGTGCCTGAAACAGAAACCCAAGGCCGCGTTCATACAAGTGCTGCAACAGTTGCAGTACTGCCCGAAGCAGAAGAGTTTGATGTCATACTCAATCCGGCGGATATTCGACGGGATACTTTTAGAGCGAGTGGAGCAGGAGGGCAGCACGTAAATAAAACAGAGTCTGCCGTGCGACTCACTCACATTCCGACAGGGGTGGTCGTGGAGTGTCAGGAAGGAAGATCACAACATGAGAATGCGGATAAGGCAATGACTGTTTTAAGGTCGAGGATTTATGAAGCAGAAGTGAACAAACGACAGGCAGAACGCGCACGCATGAGGAAATCACTTGTGAGCACCGGCGACCGCAGTGCCAAGATCAGAACGTATAATTATCCGCAAGGTCGGGTGACGGATCATCGCATCAATCTCACTTTGTACAATCTTGAAGCAGTCATGAACGGCGAAGTAGAAGAGATTATCGAAGCTCTTAAACTCGCTGAGAATACCGAGAAATTGAAAGAAGGAAGCATGGCTTAATTTCTACTCGAGCAAAAAAGGATGACAGTCAGAACTATTTCACCGGAAGAAACCAGAGCACTGAGACATAAAGTTTTGTGGCCGCATATACCCTTAATGAATGATTGTATCATCGATATTGATCATCGCGAAGATGCAATACACCTTGGAACGTTTATCGATGAACGATTGGTTGCCATCGGTACGTTTTTTTCAATGCCATCACCAAAGATAAATTTTCAACGGCAGTATAGATTGCGTGCCATGGCAAGCGATCCAGAATTTCGCGGAAGACATGCAGCTAGGGAATTGGTGCTATATGGCATTCAAATGTTGAGAGACAAGCATGTTGAAGTGCTTTGGTGTGATGCGCGAATAAAGGCGGTTTCTTTCTATTCCTCTATCGGATTTCAAAAGATCGATGCGATATATGAAGTGCCAATGATCGGTCCGCATCAATTCATGTGGATCGAATTGTAACTTTTTTCATTGTCTTGAAGCAGTATCATCCGTTTACATTTGCATTCAATAATCCAGTATATGCCAAGTATTTCACAGAAGGCACACGATATGCCAGCCTCACCCATCCGCAAACTCGTTCCATTTTCAGAAGCAGCGAAAAAAGCCGGTAGAAAAGTTTATCACCTCAACATTGGTCAGCCCGACATCGAAACGCCATTGGTCGTTCGTGAAAAGATGAAGCAACTGGATCTGAAGATAGTGGAATACAGCAACAGTGAAGGAATCGCTCAGTACAGAGCAGGACTCGTTAAATACTATGCATCAAAGGAAATTCACCTCACCCAGGAAAACATCATGGTGACAACAGGTGGAAGTGAGGCTTTGATTTTTGCTTTTATGACTTGTTTCAATCCGGGTGATGAATTGATTGTGCCCGAGCCATTCTATGCCAACTACAATGGTTTTGCAGTAATGGCCGGAGTAAAGATCGTACCGGTAGTGAGTTACATCAATAACGGCTTCGCGCGGCCGCCAATGGAAGATTTCGAAATGCTCATTACTCCGCGCACCAAAGGCATCATGATTTGTAATCCGAGTAATCCAACCGGTTATTTATACAATCGCGAAGAATTGGAGCAACTCGCAGATATCGTTAAGCGCCATGAACTCTTTTTCATTGTCGATGAAGTATATAGAGAATTTGCCTATGATGGGGCGATACCTGAGAGCGTCATGAATCTCGAAGGTATCACAGACAATGCGATCATGATTGATAGTGTGAGTAAGCGCTACAGCATGTGTGGTGCGAGAATCGGATCATTGATCACGCGCAATAGGTTAGTCATGGCAGCGGCTTTGAAATTTGCGCAAGCACGCCTTTCGCCTCCTACATTTGGTCAAATGGCATCTCTTTATGCATTGGAAACACCTCAAAGTTATTTTGATAAGGTTGTTGAAGAGTACATGGAAAGACGTGATGTTCTTATTGATGGCCTCAACAGAATCCCTGGTGTAATATGTCCCAAGCCAAAAGGTGCCTTCTATTGTATTGCACAACTTCCTATTGACGACAGCGACAAATTTTGCCAGTGGATACTGGAGCATTTTCATCTCAACAATGAAACAGTAATGATGGCACCTGCCACAGGATTTTACTCGCGCCCCGAACTGGGCAAGCAACAAGTGAGATTAGCTTACGTGCTGAACAAAGAATCACTTGTGAATGCGTTGAAATGCCTCGAAGAGGCTTTGAAAGTTTATCCCGGTCGAATTTAGATGCCCCCGAACGCAATAAGTATTAGGATAAATAAAGCGATTGCTATCAATAATAACAAGAGATAAACCAGCCCTAAAATCGATCCCGCAGCTGCGTCTGATCGATTGCTGAATTTACCGGGATTATTGTCAATTACGGTTTTTGCATTTTTTCCAATAGCAATTGCCAGTATGGAAAATATCAAAGCAGCTATGAATAGGACGCCACCTATGGGTGCGGAAATAAAAATGACTCCGTATAAATTCATTATCCCGGCAATCATAACGAGATACGGAATAAGACCGAAGGTCAGACTGTTTTTTGCTCCTTTGTGTTTCACCGGAGTGTCATGTCCAATCATTCCTCCTATCGAACTGCTCCGCGGTACTTGAATACTGGTTGAGGTTGACGGTTTAATTCGCGGTGCAAGAACTTGCGATTTTTTCGTTTCAGGTTTAATTGAAGAATCGGAATTGTCTTCGGAACTTGAAGTCGTTAAAACGGAATCCGTCGTTTTAATCGGGTTTTCCGTTTTCTCCATAGTTGAAGCACGAGCTTCTTGGTCGT
>JAYTMF010000574.1:0-5534 GCA_043728755.1 Flavobacteriales bacterium | reverse complement strand
ACGCTAAGGCGAAAAAAAAACTCACTTGTTCTAAACCTCTATACTCATTCTGTAACCCGAATGTGATCTGATATTCAGCACAGATCCGTCTTTGAAGATCAAATATTGTCCTTTGATACCGCACAGTTCGCCTGTATAACTTGTTATGTTGTCTAGCTTCAGGGACTTCACTTTGGTCGGGTATTGCAAAACGGGAAATTTGATGTGCGTCACTGTGTCATCATCAGCAAAAAAAGACTCAAACTCGGAGGAAAGCAAATCCAACGACTTGTTTTTCACTTCGATGAGCGATTCGTGTGAAGATATTTCGTTCTTTAACATCGCTTGCCACGATGTCTTATCCGACATGTGATCTTTCAGAGCCACTTCTATCAATCCGGCAAGTTGCCTGTAGGGTGTCTCAGCAAGAACGATTCCTTCACTTGCTCCCTGATCGATCCAGCGCGATATTTTATTGGTCGCGCGGGTTACCCCAACTTTCACTCCGCTGGTGCGAGAGATGTAGACATAATGCGGCTGGTTGTGATGTGCTTCTTCCCACTCTTTATCACGGAGGGCAATTCCTTCATGAATTCTACTCAGCTCGGGTCGGATGATGCTCGGAGAGGCTGCGGGTGATTTCAGCCAGGCGTCATAGCTCATCCCTTCACCGAATGTCTTCTTGATCTTCTTTCCGGTTTCTACACAATGTATTTCCTGGTTGAAATGAACGGTGATCTTTTCACCAATCAATGGATTCATTAGATAGTTGCCGTTCTGTGCTATCACATCAAACAGTGGTAGTTCGTATTGAGCAACACCTTGATCGTCAAGGTTGGCGCGCATTTTTCTAAGGTTGGTTGTAAAAAGCATGACCCGAATATATGCCGTGAAAATAGATCGAAAGCGAATCATCACTTTTTGAAATGGTGATTTCTATCTCGCATTTGAACCGAATATCTTTGTCTCTTTGCCATCTGACATAAAGTTTGTCTCAACAGAAAATTTGAAAAATAAAATAGAAATAGCCAATTCTACCCTGGACGCTTCAATGAACTATGTGGAATACCGCTCGCTGATAGAAGAGCTTTACGAAAAAGACCTCGTGACCGGCCATGAGCAGAAGGACTCTTATCTGCAATACACCCAAATGAATATACAGCGCATGAATCGTTGGGACAAGCATTTCGTTCCGACTGAAGAATTGATTGCTGCTGTTCATGAGGTTTCGCAAAAGCAGACATGGCTTGTCATAACTGAAGGCTGGTGTGGGGATTCAGCGCAGATTTTGCCTGCGGTTGAAAAAATAAGCAGCAATAATTCATTGATCAAGACAAAGTATTTGCTGCGCGATGAGAACGATGGCGTGATGCAGCAATTTCTGACGAACGGTAAACGAAGTATTCCGATAGTCATCTGTTTTCAAGATGATAAAAATGTCATGTGGCAATGGGGTCCTAGGCCTTCAGGAGCTGTTGCTGCTATGGAGGCCGCGAAGGAGGAAGGATTGGATGCTGCCGCAGTAAAAGAAAAACTCCACCTCTGGTACGCCCGCGACAAACAGCATAACCTCCAACAGGAATTTCTCGAGATTATAATGTAGTTTATTGTAGTTCTCGTCATTAGGCTAAAATCTCGTAATTAGAATGACTTCACTTGTGTTTTCATTGGCAGGACTCCGAACTATGAACACTGAACTATTCTCCCCTTTGGAACAATCATTGCCTACCCGTTGAAAAATCATTCAACCATCAACCAAGTTTCAACGAAATGTTAAAGTTATTTGCGAAGCACAACCTCTGTTGCAGGTTGCAAGTCCTAAGAAGTAATTCCAAAAGGTGTAGTATGAAAAAAAATCTGAGTTTCGTTTTTCTTTTTCTCGTAAGTCTTATCCCTGCTACACGCAGCAACGCTCAAGCGAAAGTAGAGCCTCCGAAGTACACCATTAGTGGACATGTGGAAGGCTTTAAAGACACATCGATCTATCTCGCTAATTACTACGGCAATAAACTTTACTACAACGATACTACACGCATCGACAGTAAGGGAAACTACTCATTCAAGGGTAAACCTTTTAACGAGTGTGGAAAATATTCGATTGTTATGCCGAGCACCAATCGTTTCGATATCATCGTCGATACGGAAGACATCGTCATCAATTGCACTGCAGATTGTGGCATCGAAGGCATCAAGGTGAAAGAATCGAAGAACAATAAAATCTTTTACGATTACATAAGATTCATCAATGAGAAAATGCAAATGCGTGGTCCGATCGACAACGCGCTGAAGGATTCGACGATGTCGGAAATTGACAAAGAACCATTCCGCCAGCAGCTTTTGACAATGAACAATGACGTTGTTGCCTATCAGAAGCAGATGATTGCTAAGGATCCTGATCTGCTTGTCAACAAAATGATTAAAATGTCGATGGACATTGACGTGCCCGAAGCACCTGCAGATTCAACAGATGATGCAAAAAAAAGATGGTCGTATTACTACTATCGCGCTCACTACTGGGACAATTTCGATCTGAAAGATCCACGTTTGGTGCGCGATCAGGCCTTTCATAAATTGATTGAGCGTTTTGTCACTGTCACGCTTCCGCAAATTCCCGATACCATGACCTATCAGGCGAAGTTGCTCCTTGATCAGATGGCTGGCAATGAAGATGGATTCAAATATGTTGTTCACCAATTCACTTACAATTTCGAGACATCCAAGATCATGTGCATGGATGCCGGTTTTGTTTACATGGTCGACAATTACTACACAAAAGGTTTATGTCCGTGGGTGAAGGAAGACAAGATCAAAGAGATGACAGAAGCTGCGGACAAGAAGCGCCATTGTCTTTGTGGAGAAACGGGCCTCAACATAATTCTGCCGGATTCAAATGGTGTTTGGCAATCGATGTTTGATCTGAAATCGAAATACACTTTGTTGGTTATTTGGGAAGCGACATGCGGCCATTGCAAAAAGGAATTGCCAAAACTGAACGAGTTATATAAGCGTTGGAAGGGGAAAGGACTCGAGATCTATTCTGTACACAACAATCTTGAGATCGATAAATGGAAAAAATTCCTTTCCGATGAGAACATCGAATTCACGAATGTTTCTCGTACTGCAGGTATCATGAATCAGGATTCTGCAACGAAGCTGATCTATGCAAGAACCACCACTATCGAGAGTTTGAATTTTCATCAGTATTGGGATGTGACCAGCACACCGAAAGTTTACCTGATGGACAAGGACCATAAAGTCATTGCGAAATCATTGGGTGCTGAGCAACTTGGCGAACTACTTGAGAAAATTGAATCCGGAGATGACAAGATTGGAATTATACAGGAGCACGAGTACGAGGATGAAGACCATCCGGACCATGGCGGAAAAAATGTGCCGATGAAGCAACCCGGCTCTCCGGGAGGCCAACTGAAAAAATAGTTATTTTTCACATTGAAAAGCGGCAACAATTGCCGCTTTTTTTATAACTTACCAGTCGATGGCAAATGACATTTCTTCCTTTCTTGTAAAAGGACTCGACAAAACGGTGGTGCTTAAGCTCGCAACGGAAGTTGGACTTGATCACGACTTATACGTTCATTTATTGAAGCTGATCGAGAAGGGTGAAACAACTCCCTCGATGAAAGCCTCATGGATTTTGAGCACTGTATCTGAAGTCAATCCAACATTCGCGACAAATAACGCGTCGCAGATTCTCAAACTTCTTCAAGGCGCAAGAATCGGTGGAGTGCAAAGAGAATTGATCAAAACACTTTATGAGATACCATTAAAAAATGATCAGCAAGGTCAATTCATCGACATCTGTTTTCGACTATTGACAGAACCAAAATCCGATGTTGGAGTAAAGCATTATTGCGCCGGACTTCTCGAAAAAGCCTCCGTGCAATTTCCTGAATTGAAAAATGAATTGATTGCACTTCTGCAATCACAACAAGAACTTTACACACCCGCCTGGCAGCGATACACAAGGACAAGGCTGCTGCGATTGACAACAGAACACAAGCGGATCATCGCCGTAAGAAATAAAAAAGGGCATTAGTGGAACACTCATAGCGCAGCATTCAGCAAATTCTTTTTGTTCCTTCAAGAATTAAAGCGCGGCGAGTTTCAACAATTGTGCTCAACACTCTCTATACCAATCTGATTTATAAAACAGGCCAATGTTTGAGAAATCATACAGTGGTAAATGCCGATGGATAGAAGTGTTTAGTTCAATCTGGCGAAGCAAAGATTGGACTATTACACTTGTCCATTCGGTATTATACCCAATTCCCTTTCTGTCTATTCAATAATCCCTAAATCCTAATTCCTAGATTATAAAAGAAAAATGCATACCGATCTGCCGTCGTTTTGATTACTTGATCCGTACTCATTCCCGCTCCATGTCCTGCGCTCTTTTCAATGCGAATCAAAACAGGATTGTCGCCTTTGTTATACTCTTGTAAACGCGCAGCAAATTTGAAACTGTGTGCCGGTACAACACGGTCATCATGATCTGCTGTCATCACCATCGTTGCCGGATAATTCGTTCCCGGTTTTAGATTGTGATATGGAGAATATTTATAGAGAAAATCAAATTGTGTTTTCGAACTATCCGCACAACCGTATTCCGGAATCCATCCTTTACCGACGGTGAATCGGTGGAAGCGCAACATATCAAGCACACCCACTTCAGGGAAAGCGACTTTGAAAAGATCAGGTCGTTGCGTCATGCACGCGCCAACAAGAAGACCGCCATTTGATCCACCTTGTATCGCCAGTTTTTGATGGCTCGTATATTTTTCTTTGATGAGGTATTCCGCTGCTGCGATAAAATCATCAAACACGTTTTGCTTCTTATCGAGCATGCCTCCTTTGTGCCAATCTTCACCAAACTCATTTCCACCGCGGATGCAAGGCATAGCGAATACACCACCATTTTCCAGCAAGATGATGCGCGACGAAGAGAAGCTCGGTTGCATGGCAATAGAAAATCCACCATAGCTGTATAGAAGTGTAGGATTGTTGCCATCCATCTTCAGTCCTTTTTTGTGCACGATAAACATCGGCACTTCCGTTCCGTCTTTGCTCTTGTACATCACCTGCTTGCTTTCGTAATCTGAAGGATTGAATTTTACATTGATTTTGTAATACTCCGTGCTCACACCTGTCGCGATATCGTATTTGAAAATCACACTCGGATAAGTGAATGAAGTGAAAGAGTAGAAGCAAAACATTTCATCTTTCTTTCCGCTGAAACCACCGGCAGAACCCGTTTTGTCGGGCATGGCGATTTCTTTTTTATCGCTGCCGTCATAACTACAAACGAAAATGCGCGTATTGGCCTTATCGAGGTAACTCAGAAAAAGTTTACCACCGCAAGTCGTAACACTCTCAAGTAAATTATTCGTTGGAGGAATGATCTCTTTCCAATTCGAGGGTGCAGGATTTTTTGGATCCACCAATACAAGTTTTGAATTCGGTGCATCCACATCTGTCTTCACGATCAACATTCCGTCAGGAGTGCTTTCCACCGGATAAGTATGGTGCTTGTCATC
>JAYTMF010000573.1:0-1488 GCA_043728755.1 Flavobacteriales bacterium | reverse complement strand
TTTTCATTCACATCCAATTCATTGATAAATCCAACAATATCGCTTTTAGTAATAGATGCCTTACCGCGTGTAAGATTTTTAAGAGCGTCATACGGGTTTGGATAATTCTCGCGTCTTAAAATGGTTTGAATGGCTTCCGCCACAACAGCCCAATTGTTTTCAAGGTCTTTCATTATTTCCTTTTCATTGAGCATAAGTTTACCCAAACCCTTTTCAATTGAATTGAAAGCGATAATTGTATGTGCTATGGGCACTCCGATATTCCGCATAACTGTGCTATCTGTGAGGTCTCTTTGCAAACGGCTCACAGGAAGTTTTGCTGCAAGATGTTCTAGCAAAGCATTTGCAATTCCAAGATTGCCTTCTGCATTTTCGAAGTCAATTGGATTCACTTTGTGGGGCATCGCTGAAGATCCCACTTCTCCTTCTTTGACCCGCTGGGTGAAATAATTCATTGAAATGTATGTCCAGATGTCACGGCTGAGATCAACAAGAATCGTATTGGTGCGTTTCAAAGCATCGAAAGCAGCCGCCAGATTGTCGTAGTGTTCGATCTGTGTTGTGAATCGCGAACGCTTTAACTCCAGCTTAGCCGAAAGAAATTCATTGGCAAATTCAACCCAATCGATTTCCGGATAAGCCACATGATGCGCATTGAAATTTCCGGTTGCTCCTCCAAACTTTGCGTTGTATGGAATTTCTGACAACTGGTTCAATTGCTCGTCAAGACGATCAACAAAAACATAGATCTCCTTCCCCAATCTTGTTGGTGAAGCAGGTTGTCCATGCGTCCTTGCGAGCATGGGAATATCCTTCCACTCCTTTGAAAGGGCAATCAGTTTTTCGAGAATGCGATCCACCGCCGGAATGTACACATGCTCAACCGCATCACGAAAAGACGCTGGAATGGCTGTGTTATTAATGTCTTGTGAGGTCAGACCAAAATGAATGAATTCCTTGTACTTTCCAAAACCTATCAGCTCGAATTTTTCTCTCAAGAAATACTCCACCGCCTTCACGTCATGATTGGTAATTCCTTCGAGATGCTTGATATGTAAAACGTCCTCGATACTCGCTTCGAGATAGATCTTCCGCAACTCGACGAAGTTCTTTGGCGTGATGTTCTTTAACTGTGGCAGAGGTAATTCGCACAAACTGATAAAATATTCGACCTCCACCCACAAGCGATAACGTATCAGAGCATTTTCGGAAAAATATCCGGCAAGTACCTCCGACTGACTGCGATATCTGCCATCGATGGGAGAAATGGCATTGATTGAATGAAGCTCCATATTGCTACTATTTGAAGAGGCGCGAAGTTACGTTTTTGTGATGGAGATTCACTATCGAACATTTCGGCAACAGATTCAACAGATTGTATTCGATACCATCAATCGAGTAGGAAGGTAGCGATTATTTCGCTACCTGTCCTCTCACACCACCCTGCGTACCGTTCGGTACAGGGCGGTTTGTTAGAATAGAGTTGGC
>JAYTMF010000572.1:0-6464 GCA_043728755.1 Flavobacteriales bacterium | reverse complement strand
CCACACCTTTTACCATTACGGTAGGTGCGCTTCCTGAAGTTACAATTACCGGAATAACTTCAGTCTGTCTGGGTGATACGACATATCTTACCATAGTTGGTGCGGATAACTGGCAATGGTACAATGGATCGACTCAACCAACGATTCAACTGATTCCCACCGATGATCAATCAATAGATGTGACTGTATTCGGTGTAACTTGTCAAATGACCATCACTACATTCGTGCATGTGGTGGCGTTACCGATTTTGTCGATCGATGCAGAAAGCTTCGTTTGTATTGGAGATACGGTTCATATGAATGTCACGGGTGCTGTGATCTACAAAAGTTTCAATGGATATTTTGATGGATATATGGAGTTCGTGCCATTGCTCGATGAGATGAATGCCGTGACGGGATATAACGAAATGGGATGCATGTCCATAGTATTATTCCCAATCGATGTTCGCGAAAGACCTGAAGTGTCATTGAGTAGCGCCTCACCTGTTTGCGAAGGCAACGGTCAAACACTCAATGCGGATGGTGCGGACTATTATGAATGGAGGAATCTGGACACGGATACAGTAATTGCTGCCGGCGATCAGGAGGATCAATATTTTTTACCGGAAGTCACGACCAACTATTTGCTCACAGGATATAATTCTCTGGAATGTACTGATACAGTTCAGTTCATCATAATAGTGCACCCGCTTCCCGTGCTCACAATTTCCAATCCGCTACCCATTTGCATAGGTCTTCCGGCTCAGCTGGAAGCGACGGGTGCAGCAAATTATCTTTGGAACGGTATCTCTTCAGCAAATCCTTATGTATTTACAGCAGCAGACACTCAAAATATCAGTCTGATTGGCTATAGTCTTTATGGTTGCCAGTCAAGCATACTACAGGTAACAATAGGAAATCCAACTCCGGATGTATTTATACTTGGTAATACAGTGGTTTGTGATGGAGAAAGCACAACTTTACAGGCATACGGTGCCAGCTCATTTTTATGGCAATCCTCCATTTCCGGCTTCGAAGTACAGGTCATGCCCACTGCAGATTCATTGTTCATTGTTGTTGGTACCACTGAATTTGGTTGTACAGGAAGCTCCTCCATTCTTGTTCATGTCAACGAAACACCGTCAGTGGACGTAAGTGGAATTGAAGACGTTTGTACCGGGCAGTTGGTACATCTTGAAGCAGTATCGAATGGAGCATTGATTTGGGGTAACGGTGATACAAGTAGTTCCCTTTATTTTTATCCTGCCGCGGATACATTGATTTCCATTGCTGCCTCATCCGTAAATGGTTGCATTACCAGTGAATCATTTCTAATTTCGGTGAACCCATTGCCGGTGCTTGTGGTTACAGGTAATGATGAACTGTGCGCAGGTCAAGCTACGGTATTGTCGGTAACAGGTGCAATACAGTATGCCTGGGACAATGGAGCAGTAGAAGATCAAGTCACCGTGTCGCCATTGATCAGTATGAATTATGTGGTGAGTGGTATTGGCGAGAATGGTTGTGTAGGACAAGCTGTATATCCAGTAACACTTCACCCGATGCCTTATGTCCATTTCAATTTCAGTGCGGATACGATCTGCAGTGCGGGTTCTGTGTTTTCATGGCAGTCGAATCCTGTAGGAGGTACTTTTTCAGGAAGTGGCATTGTCAATAATCAGTTTGCTCCCAACACTGCTCCTGCCGGTCTTAATGAAGTCACCTATTCGTTTACGAATCAATTCGGGTGCACATCCGGTTCATCAGATCAAATTTTTGTTTTGATTTGCACCGAAATAGATGAAGCAAATTCTTCAGATTTGGTTGTTTATCCTATCCCTGCCAAAGACGTGTTGAATATTAGTTGTCAATGTCAGGATGTACAATCCATAGCGGTGATCAATAACGTTGGTCAGAAAGTGCTGGAAGAGAATGCATTGACCGGGATGACCTTCCGAACACTAGACATTTCGTCAATTGCACCCGGACTTTATGATCTGATTTTGCGAAGCAATAATCATACGATACAGCACCGCAAAATTTTGATCCAGTAAAAGACCGCTTAGTTTTTCTTAAAAAACAAAAGCGAAGCAGCCAATTTGTTTTTCAAGTCTTTTCTTTCCACGATACAATCGAGAAAGCCGTGCTCCAGCACAAACTCTGAACTTTGGAAACCTTCAGGCAAATCTTTTCCAATAGTTTCTTTCACAACACGCGGACCAGCAAAACCGATGAGAGCTTTTGGTTCGGCAATATTGATATCACCTAGCATTGCAAAGGAGGCAGTTACACCTCCTGTTGTTGGATCAGTGAGGAATGAAACATAAAGAAGGCCTGCTGCGGAAAGTTGAGTAAGTTTTGCGGATGTCTTTGCCATTTGCATGAGAGAGAATCCTGCTTCCATCATTCTGGCGCCACCAGATTTTGAGATACAAATGAATGCGCAATTTTGTCTGATGGCCTCATCAACACCTTTGGCAAATTTTTCACCGACAACAGAACCCATTGATCCACCAATGAAGGCGAAGTCCATACATGCTACAACAGCATCATGACCATCGATCTTGCCTTTGCCCACCTTCATCGCATCTTTCAATCCGGTTTTTGCAATCGTTGTTTTGATTCGGTCTTTGTATGATTTGGTATCGACAAACTCCAGTGGATCGGCACTTGTAAGATTGGCCGCTACTTCTGAATATTCGTTTTCATCAAAGAGGATGCTGAAGTATTCTCTGGAGCCAATTTTTTCGTGATAGCCACATTTCACACATACCCAATTCTGCTCAGCATGTTCGTCTGATGTCACTACGTTTTTACAATCAGGACACTTGTACCAAAGTCCTTCTGGAATTTCTTTTTTCTCTTTGCTTTTGGTGGTGACACCTTGTATTTTCCTTTTAAACCAACTCATATCTTCTCGGTGATGTTATTTAAATTTCCAAAAAAAGGTAGCGGAAGTATTTCTGCAATTTGCCGCAAATATGAGCTAAATGTTTTTAACGCAGTAAATAGAGATGACCATGACGTGTAACCTCTTCGCCTTGAAAGTTTAAGGCTTCTACAGTATAGTTGTAAACGTCATCACCGATTCCTATGCCTGGGGTCCATGGCAGATCGATATCCGTTGCATGAAAAATGAGGTCGCCTAGTCTGTTGTAAACATATACGCGCACATTGGTGACGTTGTATCCTCGTACGGTCCACGACTCATTGATGTCGTCTTCATTTGGAGTGAACGACGATGGAATAAACAACGCCCACGAACAAGGATAAGTGTCGATGGTGAATTCTGAATGCAAGGTGTCGCAGGCGTTTCCGACTTCCACAAAATAAGCACCCGGTTCATCGACTGTAATGGTGGAAGTAGTATCATCGGTTGACCACAAATAATAGATGTTCGATTCGAAGAAAGCATTCAATTCAATCTGTTCATCTTCGCACATCGAAAACGAATGTGGAAGTTCAGATACAGGTTGAAGGATCATTGTGACATTCACACCTGCCGATGATACGCATGGACCATTGGACGTTACTATATCATAATACCCTGGTGTGCTAATCACAATTTCGTTGCTGACATCGCCTGTATTCCAAAGACCTGAAATGGATGACTGTAGAAAGAAGGAAGAGCCCTGACAAAAAATCGAGTCTGAGGTAATGGTAATTTCATTATACGTGAACATTTCCACTTCAACCGTATCGGAAACTGAGCAATTATTTTCTGTGTAGGTAAAGAAGTACTCACCTGTATTGTGCAACGGAAGTTGGTCGGAATACGAACCATCGGACCATGCACCGATAATACCGCTATACAATGTCAATGTGTCATTTTCGCAGAATGAAGTATCGGGGCCTAGGTTGACTACCGGTAAATCAATGTATGAAATCGTGATGCTGTCTGTTGCGTTGCAAAGTTCATAACTTACCGTTGCATAAAACGATCCCGATGTGCATTCGATCGTTTGCGAATTTTGTCCTGTCGCCCATGCTATGCTGTCCCAACCGACACCGGCATCGAGCGTAGTCGTCATTCCGGCACAAATCGAAAAATTTTCGCCCAGATCAAAATCGGGCATTGAAAGAATGGTGACTTCAACAGTGTCAGTTGTAATGCATCCTACGCCGGCTGAATCGGTTGTCAAAATATATGTTTGTGAAATAGATGCTCCACTGGTATTGGAGATTTGCAGCATAGGATTGGAAGTGGAATTGGAGTTGAGACCAGTGGAATTGTCCCATCCATAAGTATATCCGTTTGCAGTGGATTGACCAAGCTGTGCAAAAACATTACTGCAAATACTTTGATCAGAGCCGGCATTGGCAATTTGCGACAACATATAATTTTCGCAACCGATCAAGCTAATGTCATCGAGTCCGAAATCATTACCACCTGTTTGCGACTGTTGGTTGACGATGCATAGCACCAAGCTGATGGCACTGCCGCTGTTCCAGGAAATGGAAAGTGAAGACCAACCGCCGGATGCAACGAGAGTGTCGTTTCCAATCACACCATTAAACGATGCTTGCAACAATGCCAGAGGATGAATGTTCGCATTGTTGGTTATATCTCTGGCCCAGAAAGTAAAAGTGTAATCGACATCAGGCTGCACAGCAAGTGTTTCGCACCATACGATTGCACCAGCCTGTCCAGGAGCATTTGCGATGAAGAAATTACCGTTTGGAGGATTGGTGTGATCCGTTCCCAAAAAACCGCTGTGATAAAAAAAAGCGTTGGTACCCACTGTGTAAGTGTTTTCAGGACAAAGCGGACAAAATAATCCAGTGACATAGTTCAGGTCGGAGGTAAAGCCATTATTGCCTGTACTGAAGTTTCCGTTGACAATCCGATCCGTCTGAAACTTACAATCTCCACATTGCGAGTAGGCAAACGGATGAAAAAGCGTCATGAGCACCGCAAGCATTGAAAAACTGAATAGGGAATATCGGTGCATCTTTTTTAGTTCATTCTACTGTTGGTGACTTCTTCGATCTTGATGCCTCGGCGATTCATCACCGGATTAGAATACATCTGCAATAAGATTTCGCGCGATGTGGTATTGAAATTCGTAGCCGGTAAGCCGGATTTTTTGCGATTGAAAGCAAGTTGAAAAACGTGGCCGCGTATGTAGTTGACGAATGCTATACGCTGGATATTCGAGTATTGATCTCGGTATTCTTTGGTGCCATTCAACATATCGTAGGCGATATAGTTCGTTGGCCAGAGTTTATAAATGCGGTGCATTTCATCATCAATGGCCTCACCGAGCAATCGAATTTTTTCGTTCTTATTGCTTGTCAGCCGCCTGCGATCAAGAGCGTCAGTCATTTCACGGCCAACTGCTATGTTCACTCTTCCTTTATGACCAGTTAAACCTGTTAGCATCGAATGAAAGTCTTCCCCTTTCTTTTTCTCATAACTTCCATTGATTTTGACATGATGCAATTCATGCGCTTTCAACAGATCGCAGGGATCATATTCATAGCTGACACACATGGGCACAATGTGCAGGTCATGGAACGCATCTTCTAGATTGTCGGTGCTGCTCATGGCAAACATTTTCAACAGACCAGTCGAAGTTCGATCGTCGCCATCCTTGCTTCTGCCTTCGCGTTGAGCGATCCAAATCGATGTTTGTCGATTCACTATCGTGTCGCGTATATAGTTGCTAAGCCTTAGTGAATAGTAGTAAATCTCTTTCGCATTGACATCTCTATTGACAAGGAAATTTTTATTTGATCTTACGAGATCACGAACGAAAGGCAATTTCAAGAGGTTGTCGCCGATAGCAATTTCCGTTGTTTGAAAGCCACGTTCCATTAAACTGACATTCAGCAATGCGCTGTCGAGAATAATGTCTCTGTGATTGCTGATGAAGATACAGGCTTTGTTCTTCCTGATCAATTCCTCATTGGAGAAGGTGAGTCCGCTGGTAGTCATCTGTGTAATGACTTTCATCGCGGGTGCGCTGATTTCCTCTTGAAATTGCTGCACCGTCTCTATCTCACGAAACATGCGGTGAATTTCCGCTTTGCTCAATCCGGGATACACCCACTTCATCATTTTGATGAGCAATGGTTCCTCAATCAATCGCAGAATGGCATCGCGCAGTTGCTGGTCGGAGTATGGGCGAATTTCATCAAAATTGTTTACATCTATCGTTGCCTCTTGCATGACGCGAATTTATAAGACTAGCGTCATCGATATACAATATGTATCTCATTGAATTACAGTGAAGAGAAGAAAAATTTGACAAATGGAGGAAACAAGATTCAAGGTTTGAATCATTTGAGAATTACTAAAACATTATTATACCAATGTGATTTATAAAACGGGTCAATGTTTTAGAAATCATACAGTGGTAAATGCCGATGGATACAAGTGTTTAGTTCAATCTGGCGAAGCAAAGATTGGACTATTACATTTGTCCAATCGGTATTACCAACTCGGACAAGGAATGGTATTGTGCCCATTCTTGCGGGGAACC
>JAYTMF010000571.1:0-1433 GCA_043728755.1 Flavobacteriales bacterium | reverse complement strand
GATTGCTGGCTGCCATCGGAATCATCATCATCAGTCGCCAGTTTCACTTGTTGATGGGTGAGAATCCTGCCAACCTGAAAGGGAAGTCGCCTGTTGAATTGATCGAAATGATACCTCAGGCTTTTTCTGAATTCAATACATCCATTCTCATCATCGGTCTAGTTTCATTAGCTATCTTGTTTCTTATGCCTCTCATCAGAATTTCGTGGGTTAGAAAAATTCCTGCTGCACTTGTCGTTTTGATTTCTTCCATTTTCATGGCGAAGTATTTTCACTTGCAAGACTCCGAGTTTGCTGCGCTGAAACCGTTGATCAACCCTGGTGAACTAACGGCCCATGTGAATGTCGACTTTACCGGAATGGCATCGCATACGGGAGTGTTTATCGAGTATGTAATCATGTTTGTCTTGATTGGCTCGTTGGAGTCATTGCTGAGCAACAAGGCAATTGATATGATTGACCCGCTGAAAAGAAAATCTGACAACAACAAGGATCTGGTTGCCGTTGGTGCTGGTAATTCTGTTTCCGGGATCTTTGGAGGTCTTCCTATGATAAGTGAAATTGCGCGTAGTTCGGCCAACGTTATGAATGGCGGAAGAACGAGATGGGCCAATTTTTTTCACGGTGTAATTCTGCTCATTTATGTTGTAGCTCTCACACCGATCATAAAGATGGTTCCGGTGGCTGCGCTTTCTGCCATGTTGATCTTTGTGGGTATGCGTCTTGCTTCTGCAAAAGAATTCAGAAGAGTCTGGGGAATAGGCACAGATCAGTTCATCATTTTCTTCGGAACAATCATCATGTGTTTGCTCACAGATTTGTTGTTAGGTGTGTTCACCGGAGTTGCGATTAAATTCATTATTCACTTCTTACGCGGAATGCGAACGAAGGAAGCTTTTAAGGTAGTGCTCGTTATTGATCATGATGATGAAAACGAAATTCGCATCCATGCTGATTCTTCACTGGTTTTCTCCAATATGATGGGTATGAAAAAGCAGTTGATGGCTTTACCTTCTAGAAAGAGAATTATTCTTGATGTCACGAATTCCAAACTTATAGATCATACAGCATTGGAGACTTTGCATCATCTCGAGCAAGACTTCGATCGCAAGGGAACGCATTTGGAAATTGTGGGAATGGGACGACACAAACGCGCCTCCGCACATCACTTGTCGACGGCATTTATTCCAAGACAGAAGAAATAACTGGGAGCAAAGAATTATGAATATGCGAATTGTAAGACTTTGTCTTCTGGTGCTTGGTATCTGGTTGTTGAATGCGAATGCAACATCACAAAGCACGGTGGAATTAAAGCACTATCTGAATAAGGATAGTACAGAATATGTGAAGCTAACTTTCCTCAATCAAACATGGGTGAGGTATGCACAAAACAACCCCGGTAGCACCGTGAATGGGCAAGCACAGAATGAAAC
>JAYTMF010000570.1:0-2531 GCA_043728755.1 Flavobacteriales bacterium | reverse complement strand
GACAATCCACCGGCGGATTACAATGTGCGCGGTCGCGATCTGATGACAGGTATTCCAAAAGAAATTTCTGTTTCATATTCAGAAATTGCGCATGCGCTCGACAAGTCGATATCGAAAATTGAAGAGGCGATCATGAGTTGTCTGGAAAATACACCACCGGAATTATCGGCGGATATTTACAAAACAGGAATCTATCTCGCCGGAGGTGGCGCATTGTTGAGAGGGCTGGATAAGAGAATTTCCATGAAGACGAAATTGCCCGTGCACGTTGCAGATGATCCATTGCGCGCAGTAGCGCGTGGCACAGGTATCGCTCTCAAAAACATCAACAAGTTCCAATTCTTGATGAGGGAATGATGAGCTTCACAGCGGAATGTTTCATCCCTTTTGATGTGTGGTATTCCGTGAGATCATTGACAGAAATTACAGCCGATAAAGACAAGCGATGAAGAACATCCTGGCACTGATACAAAGGTTCTACTTGTTCCTGCTTTTTTTTGTGCTTCAAATTGTGGCTTTGATTTTCCTTTTCAAAAACAACAATTATCATCAGACGGAATTCATTCGACACAGCAGCGATTGGGTCGGAAGCATTTATTCGCAGCGCGCAGAGCTTTCGGAATATTTAAGACTTGGAGAAATCAATGATCAGTTGTCGCTTGAAAATGCGCAACTTCGAAGCGAAGCGCCGGAAAATTATTACACCCTACGCACTGACTTGGCGACCGTCAATGACACGCTCACCAAGCAACGTTATTACTATCGCACAGCGAAAGTGGTGAATGCATCTGTGAATCGCGAGAAGAATTATCTCACCCTTGACCGCGGATGGAATGGCGGAATACAGGCGGACATGGGAGTTATCGCCGGAGGAAATCTCGTTGGTGTAGTTCGCAGTGTGAGTGAACATTATTCAGTCGTGATGCCCGTATTGCATTCCGATTTTAAAGCCAGTGTTCGACTTGGAAGATCGGGTTCCTTTGGATCACTCGTTTGGCCGGGCGGTGATGCATCCATTGCGAATGTCATCGACATTCCAAAGAACATCCCTGTACAACAAGGAGACGCGGTTGTCACTTCCGGATACTCCACATTTTTTCCGGCAAATATCACTGCGGGTTATGTGATAGAGATCGACGACGAGAGTGACAACAATTACCACGTCATCAAAGTAAGATTGGGTGCTGACTTCAGGAAACTTGACCATGTCCTTGTGGTGAGCGATATTTTCAAAACAGAACAAGACAGTCTTATCAAAAAGGTGGAGATAGAGGATGCTTCAAACAATCATCATTAATATCGTCAGAATTATTTTTCTGATATTGCTGCAAAGTCTTGTGGTAAGCAGAATACAATTGTTAGATGGGATCATCTTTCCTTGGATTTACATCTTTGGCATATTGATGTTACCGTTCGAAACTCCACGTTGGATGACTCTTGCCCTAAGTTTTATGGTCGGTATGCTGATGGATTATTTCTCGGGGCCGATCGGGTTACATACTTCAGCCTGCGTCGCATTAGGATATATGCAACCTATCGTGCAGAAGTTTCTATCCCCTCGCGAGGGTTATGATCTCACGCAAAAACCAACGGTGCAGCGTATGGGATTGGCGTGGTATTTTGCTTATGCCGGAGTGCTCACATTCATACATCACGCGTGGTTTTTCTTCATGGAAGTATTTCGCTTTTCAGATTTTTTCTATCAAATATTTCACATCTTACTCAGTTCAATCGCAACGATCATTTTGATGACGATAGGGCAATATCTCATTTACAATTCTAAATCATCACAGTCGTGAATCTCGACGGGCGGCGCATCACCATCATATTGATTGTTTGCGTGATTGCAATCATCTATGTGATCCGTCTGTTTTTTTTACAAGTAGTAAGTTCTACGTGGCGCGAGCAAGCCATTGCGCTGACGGAAGAAGAAATTCCGTTGTACGCACCGCGCGGAATTATTTATGATCGCACAGGTAAAATGCTGGTGACGAATCAGACCGTTTACAACCTGATGGTAGTACCGAAAAAAGTGGTGCCTTTTGATACGACGTCACTTTGCAGCCTATTAAAAATAAAAACGGAAGACATTACGAACCTGTTTGCAAAGGCACGAGCACGTGTCGAATTTCATCGACCGCAATTGCTGGTAGAACAAATCACGCCAGCGGATTATGCGGCAATTTCAGAACAACTTTACAAGTTCAAGGGATTCTTTGCCGAATCACGAACACTGCGGGTTTATCCTGAAAGCGTTGGCGCATTGTTTCTGGGAGACGTTGGAAAAATTTCACCCACCGAATACAAGAACAGTACTTACTACACGAAGCAGGAGTATCTCGGCAAGAGTGGAATTGAAAAATCATATGAAGAAGAGCTGCGAGGCATAAAAGGAATCAACTATGCCTTTCGTGACAACGTAGGAAATATTCGCGATCAACAAGGCGACAAAGAAGACAAGCCAGCTACTCAGGGTGCAGATCTCATCTGTACGCTGGATGCTACGCTTCAGAAATACGGTGAAGCGTTGA
>JAYTMF010000569.1:0-1886 GCA_043728755.1 Flavobacteriales bacterium | reverse complement strand
TGCGAAAAAGTCCACCTGCACTTTATTATCTACACATGCCTTTATGAATTTCATGTTGTGCTGCATCACTACCACATTATCGTCAGTGCCATGTATCATCAATAGATCGCCTTTGAGATTTTTCACATAGTTGGTCACATCAGCTTCTTTGTAGCCATCAGGATTTTCCTGTGGAGTGTCCATGTATCGCTCACCATACATCACTTCATACAGCGACCAATCGATGACTGGACCGCCCGCCACGCCAACTTTGAAGGTGTCAGGATATCGCAACATCATGCTGGTGGTCATGAATCCGCCATAGCTCCATCCATGCATTGCCATGCGTGATGTATCTATATAAGTTTGCTTTTTCAACCAATCCACGCCGATCAATTGGTCGGACAATTCCTGCACGCCCAATCTGCGGTGAATGATCTGCTGGAAATTTTTTCCGCGATTGCCTGAGCCATGATTGTCGAGTGTGAAAATAATATACCCGTCTTCCGCAAGTTTATTCATCCACAATGATGCACCACCAAGAAAACTGTTGGTGACCATTTGCGCATGAGGACCGCCATATACATAAATAAGGACCGGGTACTTTTTTGCAGCATCAAATTTCGAAGGTTTGATAATGCGGCACCACATGTCTTCGCCGTCGTTCGCTTTGATGCTGAACAATTCTGTCTGACCAATCAATTTGCCTTCGTACGGATTGGGAGCGAGTATAAGATTCTTCACCATGCCGCCGTCTGCTGCCAGTATATCGATCTTATTCGGCGTTGTCACATTGGAAAACTGATCTATGACATAATCACCGCTGCCCGAAATCTTCACATTGTGTATTCCATGAAATTGCGAGACAACATTCATGCTCATGTTCTTTAAGCTGACGCGATAGCACATGCTTTCTGTGGGCACTTCGCCGGTGGCCATCACATATGCATACTCACCGGTGATGTTGAAACCAAGAAGTGATGTGATCTCAAACGAAGTAATGGTTTTTCCGAGAAGCATACCATTCGTGTTGTAGAGATAGAGATTGGTAAATCCATCTCGTTGTGACATCCAGATAAAATTGTCGTCGTGGTTGGGTACGAATACGATCGGATGCATAGGTTCCACCCATCTATCGTCATGCTCTTTGAACAAAACTTTGATCTCTTTTCCCGTTGCCGCATCGAATGAAATCAGTTTCATATCCGTTGTAGCGCGATTCAACCATGCGATATAAATGATTTTGTTGTCCGGTGACCATGCAAGATTGGTTGCATAAAATTGATCATTGGGTGCGCCATTGTCCAGTTGAAGAAAAATGGTTTTTGATGCATTGAGGTCATATACGCCTACACTTACCAATTCACTTTTCCCTCCGGCCATCGGATACTTTATTTCCTTCACAGTAGCCGGAACTTCTTTGTAATTGATAAGCGGATAATTGGTCACATTCTTTTCATCTTTTTGATAGAATGCGAGCTTGCTTGCATCCGGACTCCAGAAGATTCCATTGTCAATACCATATTCGTTGCGTGAAATGATTTGACCACTCACAATGTCTTTCGCATTCTGTGTGATCATTTTTTCATTGCCATCAGCCATAATGAACAAATTGTTCTCCCGTGTGAATGCGATCTTATGCGACGCCATATGATGCGCTACATTTTGCGCATCACTCGGATAGTTGCAAACTTTTTTCGCTGATTTTGCTTTAAAATTCACCTCCACGAATCCACTTCCATCGTCGAAAATGCATTTGTCAGCACCCGTCCAGTTGAGTCGAGGCATAGACTTCAGTGGTTCGCCACCTTTCCAGGTAGTGAGATCTTCCAATGAGAAAAGTTTATTCTCTGTAGATTTTGCCTTGGTCATTCCGTAGTAAACAGCGTTGTCCTTCACGTAGGCGT
>JAYTMF010000568.1:0-6600 GCA_043728755.1 Flavobacteriales bacterium | reverse complement strand
CGGCCAAGTACATTTTTTAGTTCAATGGTTCCCCGTCCTGTCTTGCCAATGAATCCCGTTGCATGGCATTCGTCTACCATTACGAGCGCTTCGTACTTGTCTGCGAGATCGCAAATTTTATCGAGCTGAGCCACGTAGCCATCCATAGAAAAAACACCATCGGTAACGATCATTCTGAATCTGGTACCAGCAGCCACCGCAGCTTTCAACTGTACCTCCAGATCATCCATATTGTTGTTGCGATAGCGAAAGCGCTGAGCTTTACACAATCGCACTCCATCAATTATTGATGCGTGATTTAACTCATCGCTGATGATGGCGTCCTGTTCATTGAGAAGAGGTTCGAATACACCACCGTTGGCATCAAATGCCGCAGCATAAAGAATGGTATCTTCTGTATGAAGAAATTCCGATATTTTACTTTCAAGTTCCTTGTGAATGTCCTGGGTGCCGCAAATAAAACGCACACTGCTCAATCCGAATCCATGTGTATCGATAGCGCGCTTGGCAGCTTCCATTACAACCGGATGAGAGGACAGACCTAGGTAATTGTTCGCACAGAAATTGAGCACTTCCTTACCATCTGAAGTTTTGATCACAGCGTCTTGTGGCGTGATGATAATTCTTTCACGTTTGAAGAGACCCGCCTCTTCAATCGAAGCCAGTTCTTTTTTGAGATGTTCCTGAAGTCCCTTATACATAAGTTGAAATTTGCGCTGAAATTATCGCAGAATGATGACTACAGCATTTTTCATTTCACAAAATAGGTGGCACCGAAGCTCAGACTGCCGTATTTAATGTCTCCGGAAAACCATTGATAATTCGTGATCACGTTGTCGAGCACATCAGTGGTCATGTATTTGAGCGCAGTCGTGCAATGGTAGCCGTAATATTCACCCATCAGAAACAGGCAAAATCGATGTTCGCTGATATTGAATGAATATCCGGCTTTGACACCTGCTGTTATCAAAAAACCAATTCCGGTGCGTGTGTCTGTTTCAATCACAACTTCCTTGGAATAGTTGGTGCCACTTTGCTTCAAATCATAATTTGCTGAAAAACGTGAAACCAGCGACGCTATACCCAGAGCGAATTGAGGGGTTATGAGCAGTTTTCCGGTGGAAATGTCGTTAGCCAGTTGCACGGACCAACTTCCACTTTCATAATAGGCGTTGTCCTTCACACCAGTTGTAATAAAGTATCCGGTAGTATCAATTGTGCGCAAAAGATAGTTGGATAAATTCTGTGAGGAAATCGGAGTATGATACCTAGAATACAATAGTCCCACCTTCCATCCATTGGCAATACCGCTATGACAATCCAAGCGAAAATTCCAACCGGGGAGCGCGAATTGCGTGGGTCTTGCGGAGGCTGTTTGATACTTATGCTCACCTTGCGGATATGCCATTCCGAATGACACTCCTACATCCACTTGCCATTTATTGGATTGTCCGGCAAGTTCAAACGTCAAAGTGAGTACAGCTAAAAGCAGCAAGAAAACCTTCATATTTTCAAAACGATTTGCTCTGTAGAGTCTGAAAGAATTCTACCATTGGTGAGATGCACATCAATGAGGAAACGATGCTGAGACTGGGTTATAGGTGCCGTGAAAAGTAGAAATCTGACTTCCAATATTTCCGGCCAGTAAGGTTGATCAAAGGATGAAGGCAGAACCGCAGTGATGGTCTTTTCAATGAAATATTCCGAGAGATCTGTACCGGCAGGATGTGTTGGATCGAAATCCGTTGTGCTATATATTAATACTTGTTGGATGGTGTCAGGCGACAGATAGACATCACGTGCACAACTAAATGCCATGCCCGGATTCGAGAAACTTCGCGCAACGTCGCGAAAAAAATTACTACATAAACCTTCCAACGCGCGACCATGATAATTTACTTCAATGGCGTATGAGAAAGCTGAGATGCTATCAGAAACAATTGGAACGGGTTGTGGTCCTCCGTTATCCAAGTGATGCACTTCAATAGAAACCAATTCACTTGAAACACATCTGGAATCGCCACAGCAACTGGAACAACATGTCAAGCTGTGAATGCCTGCAAGAATAAAAATGACTCTAAATAAAAAGGCGTTGGTTGGCATTTGATATGCTGCTTAAATGCATGGCTAAGATAGCTGAATCGAAAACATAGGGCCTCCACTAATCCTCAACTTGACCTTTGAAGATTCGCTCGCAAGCCACTTTTGAAGCGCGTTGCTCAGCAATTTTCTTGGAGCTGCCATCACCCATTCCAGATCCCGCTCCATCAATAAGCAGCTCCACCCTGTAATAACTGGAACCACCTTCATTCTTATGATCGAGGACTTTGAAGTCGATCGTCTTTTTGAACTTCTGACTCCATTCGTGTAATTTGCTTTTGTAATCGAGGTCATCATGCACGCGTGTATCGAGACCGTGCTGCTTGAGCAATTTCAAAACGATCTCTCTCGTCAGGTTATATCCCTTTTCCAAATACATCGCACCGATAATGGCCTCCAGCGCATTGCCTACGATGGAATTGTGCATTTCCTGCTTGCCGAGGTTGAGATGAAGCAGCTCATGGATTTTCAATGTATTACCCACCATGTTCAAATTCTCTCTTCTCACCACTTTGCTTTTCATTTTAGTGAGTTCACCTTCCGGCAGCAATGGATATTTATTGTAGAGATAATGGGCTACGATGGAATCGAGGATAGCGTCACCGAGGAATTCGAGTCGCTCATTACTGTTCTTTAAACCCGGTCGAATGCGTGTAGCAGCAGAGCTATGTCTCAGTGCCTGCTCATAGAGTGAAGTATCAGTCGGTCTATATCCGAAAGCCTTCATTACGAAATCTTGAATTTCCTTATTCGACTTCTTTTTTTTGAAAAAGGGCCAGGTCCAACTCATTCCATTCGCTTGAAAATCGCAGAAGTATTGTGACCACCAAAGCCGAATGTATTGCTCATAGCGGCATTGACTATTCTCTTCTGTGCCTTGTTAAAAGTAAAGTTGAGCTTCGGGTCAAGTTCAGGATCGGCGGTCGTGAAGTTAATGGTAGGAGGAATGATTCCATCGCGAATAGCGAGAATGGCCGCAATTGCCTCCACTGCACCGGCTGCACCAAGGAGGTGACCCGTCATTGACTTTGTACTTGAAATATTCAACCGATATGCATCACTTCCAAAGACATCTTGAATAGCTCGTGATTCCTGTACATCTCCCAAAGGAGTAGAGGTTCCATGAACATTGATATAATCAATATCACCTACCGTCATACCTGCATCTTCAAGTGCATTTCTCATCACGAGTTTTGCACCCAATCCATCTGGATGGGGTGCGGTTATGTGATAGGCATCGGCACTGAGGCCACCACCCATCACTTCACAGTAGATCTTTGCGCCCCGAGCTTTAGCGTGCTCATATTCTTCCAGAATAAGGCAACCCGCACCTTCGCCGAGCACGAACCCATCACGGGTTTGATCGAATGGACGCGAAGCTGTGGCGTAATTGTCATTGTTCTCAGAGAGGGCCTTACAGGCGTTGAAACCACCGACACCCGCCTCAGTTACGGCCGCTTCGGAACCACCTGTAACAATAATATCGGATTTCCCCAACCTGATGAGGTTAAAGGCATCGATCATGGCATTGTTGGAAGAGGCACAAGCTGAAGTTGTCGTGTAATTCGGACCGCGAAATCCATAATGGATAGAGATATGCCCTGATGCAATGTCTGCAATCATTTTTGGAATAAAGAAAGGATTGAAACGTGGTGTTCCATCTCCTCTTGCGTATGCGACACACTCCTCCTGAAAGGTAAGAAGACCGCCGATTCCAGATCCCCAGATCACACCAACTCTATCCTTGTTCACCTTTTCCAGATTCATGGCTGAATCGAGAATGGCTTCCTTCACAACGACCAACGCGTAATGGGTATATGGATCCATCCGCCTAGCTTCCTTACGTTCAATATGGTCTTCCACATTGAAGTTTTTCAGCTCGCAGGCGAAACGGGTTTTAAACTTAGAGGCATCGAAACGAGTGATAAGATTAGCTCCACTCACGCCATTGATGAGGCCTGTCCAATAATCATTGAGATTATTGCCAAGCGGCGTAAGTGCTCCAAGACCCGTAATAACTACCCTCTTGAGCTCCATAGGAAATTAATTTAGTGGGAAAATTACTTCGAGTTGCTCTCGATATAATCAATTGCCTGACCAACAGTGGCAATTTTTTCAGCTTGATCATCTGGAATAGCGATGTTGAATTCTTTTTCGAATTCCATGATGAGCTCTACTGTATCCAAAGAGTCTGCGCCCAGATCATTGGTGAAGCTGGCTTCGCGAGTTACTTCTGCCTCTTCAACGCCCAATTTATCTACGATAATGGCGGTTACTTTCTTTGCTACTTCTGACATTCTATAAAAGTATTTAAATGGTTAAAAACGGTGTCAAAAGTATATTTTTTTAAGTGAGTATAAATATTTTTTTTACCCAATAACCAAAGCGCTGCCAGTCAAGGGTTTCAAGAGTGTCCAACTGGATTCAAGGATAACCCAGTGGAATCGACAACCACAAATAAGAGTTGAACATTTCGATTATTCGCTGGTTACGCTTTGCTTTGCAATATGAAAGAAGTGCTTTGAAACGATGGATCAGGAAGATGTAAAGCGATATAGCCGACAGTTGGCATTGCCTGGTTTCAACGATCAGACACAACATTCCCTCTTTGATGCCCGGGTGTTGATAGTGGGGTGTGGTGGGTTGGGAAATCCTGTGCTCATGTACCTGACAGCAGCCGGAATCGGTACCATTGGCATTGCTGACCACGACATTATACAGATGGACAATCTCCATCGACAGGTACTGTTCACTGAACAAGACATTGGCAGATTTAAGGCCGAAATTGCTGTTGAAAGGCTGCGACAACAACAGCATAAAACAAAATTTACTGCGTATATCGAAAAAATCAACGTCGAAAATGCGCAAGCATTGATCACGCAATACGACATCGTAGTTGATTGCACGGATAATTTTGAAGTGCGTTTTGTTCTTGACGATGCTTGTGGTGTGGCAAGAAAGCCACTTGTTTTCGGTGCTCTCTACAAATTTGAAGGACAGGTGAGTGTATTGCATCACCAAACGGGCACTCGTTATCGCGACATTTGTCCCACGCCTCCTCCGGAAGGAAGAATTCCCAACTGCGAAACTGGGGGTGTTCTTGGCACGCTGGCCGGCACCGTTGGTTGCATCCAAGCGAATGAAGTGATCAAAATAATTACGGGTATAGGTGCGATCCTCGACGGAAAATTGCTCTTGATCAATCTAGCTGATAACACAACGCATCAGATCCATATTCAAAAACGACAACTGCCGGAAAGCGCTGTTTCAACGCCAATTCAAAACGAGAATGCAAATTCAATTCGGGAAATCGAAGTGTATGAATTGAAACAATGGATGGATAAACTTGAGGACTTTCAACTCATTGATGTGCGGGAACCTGAAGAGTATGAGCAATACAATCTCGGAGGCACATTGATGCCTATGAATTCAATAGCAAATTATCTCGATGCCATTTCAAGGACGAAAAAAGTCGTCATCCATTGCAAGGCAGGCTTGCGAAGTGCATATGTGATTCAGTATTTACAGAAAATCCACGGCTTTAAAAATCTGTTCAATCTTCGGGGCGGCACACAGGAGTGGATAAAACACAACTGAGTCTTTCAACAGGTACAAGTAATACCGATTGGACAAGTGTAATAGTCCAATCTTTGCTTCGCCAGATTGAACGAAACACTTGTATCCATCGGCATTTACTACTGTATGATTTCTCAAACATTGGCCTGTTTTATAAATCACATTGGTATAACCTACATGCCTTGGTCGGTAAATGGTTTTACTCATACATATGCATCAAAGGATATTGCCGTCTTAGACTTATTCAAAAGCAAGCGAAATGGAGCGACTGGTGAATACGGGGTTTTTTGCTGCACTGCATTATGCAGGAGATCCAAAAATCAACGCAGGAATAGAAATGGGATGGAGGACTTATAATCATGCTTACTTGAAGTCGGTAACAACAATGTTTTATACCCAACTTTCCATTCAGTGTCTTTTTGCAAATAGGAAAAAGGACAGCTAGTAATTAATAGTCACAGCCGGAATCGGTGGCGAGTCATTCCCATTCTCTATTTCACCAATTCTACAAATCAACAAATCTCTCTCAATCAATCGTGATCACATCCTCCGAACTCCCGTGGCAACTATTGCATCCGCCGCTATTGAACTGCGGCTCCATTGCTTCATAGTCGTTATTGTCGTGATTGACCACTATGGGATAACACTTCCCATTGTACGTCACAATTTTTTCTGTGTAGAAATTTCCAAGCCCATCCACTTCAAGAGAATAATAGAGCGTGCCTTGTCGATCCGGCTCACTCCACAATTCAACTGTAGCATTGGTGAAAGGTGCCGAGCCGTCTTGTGTAAAAACGGATCCAGCAATTTTCCACCAGCCACTTTCCTTCGATGCTGGATTATTCGTGTCGTTGTGACAAGTCATACAATCCTGGCCGTGATTGTGGCTCGCTTTACTGCCATGCGTACTTTCCCTTCCGTTGT
>JAYTMF010000567.1:0-1483 GCA_043728755.1 Flavobacteriales bacterium | reverse complement strand
GCTCGTCAAATCCGTAGCGATAACTCACGTCGTGAAGGATGTTATTCATGTAAAAAAGATTCGTCACGGCAAGATTGCGCTGCGTATCGGCTTGCGCTTGGGCGTTGTAAGGAAAATTAAACTCGAGTTCGTCGCCGCCGTCAGGTTCACCGCCAACCGTTCGGTTGTAGTTTTTCAAATCCAAAAAAGCGTGGGTATTATTGCCGCGCGTTATAGTGAAATCAGCGCCAATCGTTCCCGTCGTGTCGTGCCAACCGTAGGGCGAAGCGCGCAAATCAGACACGCCTTGAAGCACCGCAAACGACCCGTGAAGGGGACTTTCGTTGGGAATCGGCAGGACGTTGTATTTGCCTTCGTGGCCAATTAGAGGAGCCGTTGCCGAAGGCGATAAAGTATTGACTGTCAACTTCTTATCTTGCACATTACTGCGCGTTTTATCTTCACTTCCCAAGGCATTTTTGTCCTTTTTTTGACCGAAAAACGCGTTTATACTGAGGGGGCCTTCCGAAGCAGATTCAGGTGCATATATTGCCTTTTTTTGACCAAAAAATGGGTTTATACTGAGGGGTCCTCCTGAAGATTCTGCGAAAGATTTTTCGCCTAAAACGGCGTCTGGAACAACGCAATTCGCCGTGTGTTCAGCGGCGTCTTTGTGGTCAAAATTGCAATGAACAGTCCAGCTTGTTTTGTCCAAAACGGCGCCCGTCAATGCGTCAATTCGGGCGTTCCAATGGTCATTTCCGTTCACGGCGTCCATGTCAATGTCCCACGCGAGGCGCGCCGTTCCGTCGTTTCCGATGGGTTGATAGCGGAGTTTGGCGTGCATATTTTGGAACGCAATGCCGTTTGGCGCGAAGGTAAACTGGGTTTTATTTTCAATAGAAATTGCTTTCAAATCCTTAGGCGGTGCCATCCCGAGGTGCGTTGCAAATGCCGAAATGGCATCAGCGGCCGACGTAAGTGGTTGATTTGCATTAACTTTCAAATTAGAAATAAAACGATTGCCCGCAAACAACACGTCACCCGACGGCAAAACATTGACGTTGACCAGACCATTGAACACCTCGATACCGTCGCGGCGTTGAATGAGCCAAACGTGCGTCACGCCGTTGTGATTGCTGCTGTAAACTTGCTGAACGGCAGCGTCGGCAATGTCCGTTTTTGACAGTTGCCAATTGGCGGCGTTCTTTTTCAAATAATTGAGCGCGATTACTGAGGGGTCCCCATTTGGGGATTGCGCCCACATTTTAGTGGTACAAAAACACGCTAAGACGGCGACAAAACATAAGAGTTTTGGGCGGCAAAAAGCGGCATTAGTTGGGTTTCTTTTCATGTTCTGATTTCAGATTAAAAAAAAATGGCGTGAAATATTGTGTGCGCATTAAGAGTTGAAAACATATTTTTGACACCAGTTAACACGAATTTTAGGCGAATTGTACGAATTACACGAATTTCTTCCGAGCAATTTTTGATTTCATCAAGA
>JAYTMF010000566.1:0-3289 GCA_043728755.1 Flavobacteriales bacterium | reverse complement strand
GAATCATGATGCTATGTTTTTATGAACAGAAATAATAAAACATATCAGAGAAAACGAGTCGCTGACCTAAATTTGCCGCTCGATTCAATAGAAAGTCGAACCAAAATACTGACAATGACTCATATCGGAAAAAAGCCCGAGACAGCAACATTGGACTATCTCGGACTCCAGCATGTAGCCACAGCCTACTGGAATCTTCATCCCGCAGAATTAACGGAAGAAACCATCACCCTCGGGCAGGGCGTTCTCACTGACACTGGCGCACTCGCCATCGATACAGGAGAATTCACCGGACGATCACCAAAAGACAAATTCATCGTTGCCGATGATGTCACCAAAGACACTGTTTGGTGGGGCGGACAATTCAACCTTCCCTTCGATTCTGAAAAATTCGACAGACTTCACTCACGCATCAATGCCTATCTCACGGGCAAGGATGTATATGTACGTGATATGTTTGCATGCGCCGACGAGCGCTACAGAATGGGCGTTAGAGTGATCACAGAGTTTCCATGGAGCAACATGTTTGCTTACAATATGTTCATTCGTCCAACGAATGAACAACTGGAGAATTTCCAGGCAGAATGGAATGTGATCTGTGCTCCGGGTTTCATGGCCATTCCGGATGTGGATGGCACGCGTCAACACAATTTCGCCATACTCAATTTCACAAAAAAACTAGCTATCATTGGCGGTACAGGATATACAGGTGAAATTAAAAAAGGAATTTTCACCGTTCTCAATTATGTATTGCCTCAAGACAAAAACGTGTTGAGCATGCATTGCTCAGCAAACGTTGGAGAAAAGGGCGACACAGCAGTGTTCTTTGGCTTGAGCGGAACGGGTAAAACAACGCTATCTTCAGATCCAAACCGCAAGCTTATTGGTGACGACGAGCACGGCTGGACGGACACCACCGTTTTCAATTTCGAAGGTGGATGCTATGCAAAGACCATTGATCTCTCCCGAGACAAAGAACCACAGATCTACGACGCGATAAAATTCGGAGCTATCCTCGAGAACATCGGTTTCGAAGATGACGGAGTCACTCCTGACTATCACAATTGCGAGAAGACAGAGAACACGCGCGTTAGCTATCCGCTCACTTATATCGACAATACTATGGAACCGTCAGTTGGCGGTATTCCCAAGAATATTTTCTTCCTTACCTGCGATGCCTTCGGCGTATTGCCTCCTATATCAAAATTGAATAAAGGACAGGCGATGTATCAGTTCATCAGCGGTTACACGGCCAAAGTTGCCGGCACCGAAGCAGGTATCACAGAACCTACAACAACTTTCAGCGCGTGCTTTGGAGCACCTTTCCTCCCGCTTCATCCAACGAAGTATGCGGAAATGCTCGGCAAAAAACTGGAATCCAGCAATGCACGCGTGTGGCTGATCAACACAGGTTGGAGCGGCGGTGCTTATGGTACTGGAGAGCGCATGAAATTGCGTTTCACCAGAGCAATGATCACTGCAGCCCTCGAAGGACAACTCGACAATGTGGATTTTGATGTGCACGAAGTATTCGGCCTGGAAATGCCAAAGACTTGTCCGGATGTTCCTGAGGAATTACTCAATCCGCGTAAAACTTGGAAAGACAAAGCCGCATATGATGCGAAAGCCAATGAGCTTGCAGAGAAATTCGTGAACAACTTCGAGAAGTTCCGCGAATTCGCCAGCGAAGAAATCATGGCGGCGAGTCCGAAGGTGATGACTAAGGCGTAATACCAATGTGATTTCTAAAACATGCCAATGTTTTAGAAATCACATTGGTATTACATCGCAGGTACCTGTCACAGCCAATGGCATGATGTTATCTGCGAACAAACTAATCGCTGATGCTATCCTTGACGGAATAATACACGATGCACATCGACTAGAAATGACAGGAGAATCGATGAGAAAAATACAAAACCGAATCAAAGAAAATTAATAAAAACAACTGACACCAATCACATCAATATCGCCCCCGACAAATGCTCAAATTATACAGTTAACTTTAGGTGGTCAGTTTGAGACGGAATGAGGTGGTCAACTTTGTCGGAATATTCAGCTTAGAATATTTTTTTTCATGCTGTTCATTTTTAATAAATTTTTCGTCCATTGAATTTTTTGAATTGCTGCTCAGGTGAACCATCTACCTCAATAAAGAAATAGTAATCTGCATAAATTCTGTTCTCTTCCGGATAGACATAAAACTCACCCCATGGGTCGCCCATCACGTGATATGAGCAGTCATCGTTTGCTATACGCACATAATTATTTGTACTTCCTCCAATTTGTACTCGGCACGAATCGTTAAAATCGCCATTCAGCCCTCTTCCTATTAGGGCATAACAATCCAGGCCAATCCATTCCTCAGCATCATCTAATCTGAAACTGATATAGAAAGAATCTTGCGGAGCATCTTCCCAAGCACCATAATACAAACCCAATCTGGATGATGTGCATAGGGATTGAACATGTACGTACCTTGTTAGCGTATCTCTACCATTGTCATCCGGCCAGCATTCGGTATCAGGTTCCTTATATATAATTAATTTCAAAGGAATTATTTGGTCATAGAAGTCAGTCGAGAATTGAAAAGTGTATTCCTGAGAGTAAATGGTGTCGGCACCTATTATCCATTTGTAAGTAAAAGCTTCTTCCTCATTCGCATGCAGCTTGACTAATTTATTTGCCGTTACATGGTACTGAGTTTCTATATAAAGACCATCATTTCCCGGCCCTGCATATTGAGATATAGTAAAACTTGCACTTATGGGATGTGTGTCGGCACATGGGTTAAGAGGCACCCTGTAGTTCGGACACTCCGGATCGGTCGGGTCATCGCACTCCTCTTTGCAGCGGTTTCAACTCAATGCAACTACAATGGCAAATAGGAATAAGAGGAATTTTGTGTTCATGGGTTATTCAAATTAGAATTGAAAAAGCATTGGCTGGGCTGCAAGCCCGCGCCATCAGGATATTTATCAAGATTGACCAATAACAATTCCCAACCATCCTCAGGATAAACATCCAATTCGTTCAAATCAGCATTGCCGAGATAATAACATAAATTATTAGCATCATCATAAGGATTGAGCATAGTGTTCAGCGGAAAGTAGTCATTCATCCCATTGATGGCCAATTCGAATAAAACATTGTTCACTGCCTGCTCAAACCAATTGAAATGATTGATAAATTTTGAATCAGGAGAACCTGTATTTGTAGGATTGTCAGGATTGGTGCTTATCCCATTTGATGGACAAACTTCATTTTGTGCATTCACCAAAACTGGCAA
>JAYTMF010000565.1:0-1592 GCA_043728755.1 Flavobacteriales bacterium | reverse complement strand
CAACTCAAAAGCAACATTTAATCGAGCGTTTAAAAAAGTGACGGATGTGTCGCCAAAAGCATTTTTGGACTTGTAAAATAGGCTTTTAATGCTCAAATACTGAGAGGATGGTTAAGTTAAAACAACCCCTCAACCGACCAATACCGCTCGCCCGTATCGTAATTGAACGTCAAAATGGTCGCGCCTTTTGGCAAATTTGGCAAATGTTTGGCGACTGCCGCAAGGGATGCACCCGTCGAAATGCCCGCTAAAATACCTTCTTCACGTGCCAAACGTTGGGTGAATTCAAAGGCTTCTTCCTTTGTTACGGCAATCACGCCGTCCAAAATGTCGCGGTGCAAATTATCGGGAATAAATCCGGCACCGATGCCTTGAATCGGATGCGGTGCGGGTGCGCCACCGCTAATCACGGGTGATGCGGCGGGTTCGACGGCAAAAACTTTCAAATTGGGCATTTTAGGCTTCAAAATATCGGCGCAGCCTGTGATGTGTCCGCCCGTTCCGACGCCCGTAATCATGGCGTCAATGCCGTCGGGAAAATCGTTGAGAATTTCCAAAGCCGTCGTTTTTTGATGCACCGTTACGTTTGCAGGATTGCTAAATTGTTGCGGCATCCACGCATTCGGCATGGATTGCGCGAGTTCCCCCGCCTTTTCGATGGCACCTTTCATGCCTTTTTCGCGGGGCGTCAACTCAAAGGTTGCGCCGTAGCTCGACATGATTTTGCGGCGTTCGATGCTCATACTTTCGGGCATCACGAGGATGAGTTTGTAGCCTTTTACGGCGCACACCATCGCCAAACCAATGCCCGTATTGCCCGAAGTTGGCTCGATAATCACGCTATCGGGCGTCAAAATGCCTTTTTCTTCGGCATCTTCAATCATCGCCAAAGCAATGCGGTCTTTGATAGACGCGCCAGGGTTTTGCTTTTCCAATTTGATATAAACGTTGTAATCCGAGCCGAAAAGTCGGTTCAATTTGACGTGCGGCGTGTTGCCGATGAGGGTGAGAACATTAGAATACTTCATAATTATTAATCGATTTTAATGATGATTAATTGACATTAAGTGATTGGACAAAATAAATCAGTAAAATACTGCGGAGTCTTATTTTGTATAAAATATTGATTTTTAATTAGTTACAACCTTACGCGGATTTGAAATCCGCGTAAGGTTTATGTCAAATAATTTTGTCCAACTACTTAACTACTTAACTACTTAACTACTTAACTACTTCGTTTTACTGATTTTAAGAAAAAAAAGGACCCCTCAGTATATGACGTCTTTACGGCATCCCGATTCTTCTTCGGGAAACGCCTTTTTTACTAAAAAAACAAGGCGCACACACCAAAAATATTCTTTTTTTCATCTTCAAAAATAGGCAGTAAATGTAGTTGGAGAATTTATTTTCCAATGAAGACATAGCGAAAATAAATTTTTCGACGACGTTTAACTTGGTTTAACTACGTTTGCAGCAAGCTTGTTCCGCTTCGATTTAAAACAGGTTTTAGAAAAACTTGTTAAACGAAGGTACGATAAATCCGACATTCCGACATTTTACACCGTCAAACCACGCATTTTGACAGAACTCGA
>JAYTMF010000564.1:0-4215 GCA_043728755.1 Flavobacteriales bacterium | reverse complement strand
CACTTTCAGCAATTAAAAATATGAGCCTCAAGATTGACATGCATACACACATACTGCCAAAGCACTTGCCCGACTGGTCGAGAACCTTTGGTTATGGCTCATTCATTCATCTCGATCACCACCGTGCGGGATATGCCCGAATGATGCAAGGTGAAAAATTTTTCCGTGAGATAGAAGCCAATTGTTGGGATGAGATTTTGCGAATTGAAGAATATGATCGCTATCACACACAAGTGCAGGTGGTCTGTACTATACCTGTCCTCTTTTCCTATTGGGCACAACCGACGGATGGGTTAGTGATAGCAAAATATCTGAATGATCATATTGCAGATGTCGTTTCCAAACATCCAAAAAACTATATCGGCTTGGGTACATTGCCTCTTCAAGATACAGATCTGGCGATTGCTGAACTAGAGCGGTGCAAATCCATTGGATTGGCTGGCGTTCAAATAGGAAGCAACGTCAATCAAAAAAATCTGAGTGATACCATTTTCAATCCTATCTGGCAGGCAATGGAGGAATTGGATATGTCGGTACTCGTGCATCCTTGGGATATGATGGGGCAAGAAGACATGAAAAAATACTGGTTGCCATGGTTAGTTGGCATGCCTGCTGAAACTTCTCGTGCTATTTGCTCCCTCATTTTCGGTGGAGTGATGGAACGACATCCTAAAATCAGATTCAATTTTGCGCATGCCGGTGGATCCTTTCTTCCAACTATTGGCAGAATAGAACATGGCTTCAACTGCCGACCGGATCTTGTAGCGATAGATAATCCTGTCAATCCGCGAGAATACATTGGGAAATTTTGGGTCGATAGTGCCACGCACGACGAAGCACTTTTTCGCTATGTACTGGAAATGCAAGGCTCGCGAAAAATTACACTGGGAACAGATTATCCATTTCCTCTCGGCGACCTTGAAGTCGGAAAATTCATTGAGGACATGAGTCTTGACAAGGCAGTAATAGATGACATTTTCGCATTGTCAACTTTGGAGTGGTTAAATATCTCTGCCGATAAATTCAACTGATTTTTTTTTATTTGAAAGCGACAGTGCTGATTGAAATGATCTTACCACTGTTTTTGGAAACGTAAAAAGTATAGGGTATTTGAGTGTTCTTCTTTACGGACGTAGCCCACACTATCAGCACAGGTTCATTATTCGCCTTGATCTTGTCAAAACGAAATCCTCCAATTTGATGCACGAATGTGAGGCCTTGTTTATTTTCCACCTCAATGAGTGCATTCGTAAAAAGCGTGAGCACGGAATCCGAGACCATAGTCAGATCCACACATCTTCGTCGTTCCTCAACACCTTGCGCAGCGGGTGCTTCAAGAAAATCCGTTATAACCGGCATCAGCTTGATCGCATCCTCAATAAATTTAATGGCGTATGACTTTTCCTCCATACCATGACTTCTTTCAAAAAGCACTTGAATCTCGTCAAATTTTCGGAAAGATTCAGGTTTTACATTCTGAACGAGAGCCATCGCGGTTGATGAAGTAATAGCATCTGCCGGGTAATCGACATCAACAGATTCAATTTTTCCAAGATTGATTCTGACCACATTCGATCGTAGACCATCGCTTGCAATCTTTGCATCAAAAACAATAACGGGTGCTTGCACGCTATGGACAGAACCGGCAATGGCAGCAGCCTGTTCCCATTCATTAGCACCATTAGTACAAGAGGCAAAGGCCAGGAGAAACCCGACCAGAAGAATCAACAATAATCTATTCATCTTTCACAGAAAATTTGGATGGCGAAAATAGTTTAGCAAGTTGCAAAGCGTCCAATCACTTCCCGCTTCTAAAAAATCGGATCGCTATTTCTTCAATAATCGCGTTGCGATCATTTTGCCAAAGTTCAAACCCCGTGTCGTTCTTTCATATTGAAATTTCACTATGTCATATCCCAATTGAATACAACGGGCTGCGAGAACATTTCCGGTATATCGCGCATCGCGTATGTCATGAAATTCCATAGAAATGGTGTTGACATTTCGGAACCATTCAGGATCAGAATTGAGCATGATAGCATACTCCGCCCCTTCGCAATCGAGCTTAAGAAAATCTACTTTGGACAAACCATTGTCAAAGAATATTTGTGCGAGAGTGGTTGTCTTCACTTTGATATTACCACCACCACTTTCATTCAAAGCATAATCACTGACCAGTGTGCTATTCACGCTATTCCCAAGATACAACGACGCATCTCCCACATTGTCACTCACCGCTACATTCATTGTCTTCACATTTTCGATTTTCTGATCAAAAAGATTTTTCTTCAATAAATTGAAATTGTTGGGATCAGGTTCAATGGCAATGATCGTTGATGCCTTGCCTAAATTCAGATGTGCGAACATTGAAAAATAGCCATAGTGGGCGCCAACATCCACTATCACTGCATCTTCATAAAAAGGAAAATAATCTGCATATTCACGTTCTTCGAAAATGGCTTTCAGCAAATACAAAGTACTCTTGTTGCTGCCATAATCCAGCGATAATGCATTTGCTTTACATAAAGCCTGAAAGCGCGCGTGGTTGTTTTGAAACAATGTTTTGAAAATAAATTCAGGGACCATTCCCGGGAATGAGGTGCGATATTAGAATAATATCATCGAACTCAACAAAACATCATCATGAATTTCTTCCAAGTAGTGAAATGAATTCTCCACCAAAACGTACTTAACTGCCATGACTGAAATGTCTGGTCACCAATCAAACACATTACTATACCTTTTCTCGTTACCCACCGCATCAATAACTGTCAATTCAAACGTATGTCTTCCGTGCGATAAATACAATGGATCAAAATGATACGTAATCCTGCTGCTCTTTGCATCGTATTCCATCAAAGCCCATTTGCCGTCTATTTTCGGGATGATCTGATCTATACCCGACGAGGCGTCAGATATTCTCATTGAAAACTGGGTTCTTCCTTTGAGTGCGGTGATGAAATCAATACTAGCGATTGATGGAGAAACAGTGTCTGTCTTCAACGCAAAAAAGCCGAGATACATCGGTTGCGCAACGATCCAACCTTGATCATACTTCCCACCCTCGCTGATCACCTTGTCCTTATCGGGATCGTATCGTACTACGAAAGTTTTATTCTCCATACCGGGTTTCACTTTGTCTGCTTTGATGGCCAGATCGTATGCATTATGCACCGGCTCATAAGGAGAAGCGATGAGATAAGTAACACCGCCAACGACATTTTCCATCTTGCTCAATTTCTTGATATTGAGGTCAAGATCTTCATATAACGTATAAGCTTTCATCGACATTTTCACTTCATCGGAGACGATGACATTGTCTTGCTCCCAATTCCAGGATGCCAATTCATCCTTCGCCGGAATCGGCTTTCCCGGCTGCTTATCCAACGCCTGCACTTTGAATTTCAGGGTGCTGGTGTTGCCCATAATATCAAGTATGCGGTACTCACAATGATGCAATTTGCCATCCCGGAAACTCACTATGCCGTCGTTCACTAGATTGTCATAAATGTCGAGTGGATTACCCGGCAAACGATACGACCCATGAATCGAACTCTTGTGTTTTTTGAAACGCTCATATATAGTATGAGCGTTCATGGCCCTGTTCGTGGTGAAGTCCAATCTGTCCATTCGCTGACCATAGACCTGAAGGCTATCTACAAAAAAATCAATACGGTATATTCCGCATTGATTGGCGTTGCCATCGAGCATATCGGTGGTGTGAACTGCGAAAGCGATGTCTCCATAAACTTTCGATGGAATCTGATTTGCAAGCACGCAATTTCCAGATGTGACCTTCGCAACATACGAAATTGGCCCTCGATTGCCATTCACCCAAGAGCTATCAGACAACGGTACGATCCAGATTCCTGCAATGGATGGAGGAATTTTATCCTTCACGACAAGCCCGAAAAGGAGTGGATTCACAACTTTTTCAGAAACAGTTTCCCGTATTTCAAAGTGAAGATGTGGCCCACCGCTTCCTCCGGAGTTGCCCGACAAGGCAATCCCTTCACCTTTCAATACCGGCAGTAAAGTCGAATCAGGAAAAAGATCAACACTGAAAGACTGCAATTTGTATTGTTGTTGTTTTACCCAGCTTTCAATCTTTGGGTAATATTTGCATAGGTGACCATAAACGGAGGTATATCCGTTCGGGTGATTCACATATAAAGCATATCCATAACCGAACGGTGAAACTTTAATCCGACTGAT
>JAYTMF010000563.1:0-5676 GCA_043728755.1 Flavobacteriales bacterium | reverse complement strand
AACAGCGGCTTATTTCTATGTAATGGAACTCAACTCGCTTGAAGTAACGATACCCCCGTTGACTGGAACAGTCAGCATCGTGCATTGATCTATGAGAAAATGGATTGGAATTATAGTACTCCTGAGTTTTTCGAATCAATTCGAGGGACAACAATTGACGCATTATTCTTTTTTCACTTACAACTACATGCAATACAATCCTGCTGTGGTTGGTACCGCTCCATGTCTTGATCTCAAATTTGGAATACGTCGACAATGGCAGGGTTTCAAAGGCGCGCCATCCACGGCCTTCACCAATATGCATGGCAAGCTGGTGAAAGAAAAAAAATTCAAATTCACCGGTATTGGGGCGACAATGGAAACAGATAAGTCGGGTCCATTTTCATATACGAGCCTGAATATCGCAGTTTCAGAACACATTAAACTGGCGAGTAAATATTATCTCGCCGCGGGACTAGGAATCGGGTTCACTCAATATTCTGTTCAATATGGCGAGATGACATTTGAGTATCAAGACATCGAAACGGCTATCACCGGTGGTATCAATGCTTTTATTTTTCCAACGATCAACGCGGGACTATGGCTCTATCGTTCCGACAAATTTTATGGCCTTTCAGTGCGCAATCTCAATGCACCCAAAGTAGAAGGAACGGTAGACACAAGGCTTAACAGGCACTGGACATTCGCCAATGGATATGCTGCAAGAGTGACTGAAGAGTTGAGTTTCAAACCCGCATTTCTCATTAACTATGTCGGCAAAAGCAAGCCGTCGCTTGACGCTCAGTTTTTGCTCGATTATAAAGAGATGATCTCTGTTGGATTAGCCGGTAGATCCGGACATGGTTTTTCTGCTCTGCTCAAATTATCTGTGGTGAAATATGTCACCGTGGCTTATGCATATGATGTCACGATGAATAAAATAAAATATGCCGGAGCAAATACGCATGAACTAATCATTGGTATCAGAGCATGCACTAAACTCAATCCGCTGCACGTGCCTTGCGCTGCATATGATTGATAATTCCAGGAATCATGAATATTGAAGAATTTCGCGAATATTGTTTGTCAAAAAACCACGTCACTGAAGAGTTCCCCTTCGACGAAGTAACACTGGTCTTCAAAGTTTGTGGGAAGATGTTCGCGTTGACGGGAATTGAGCAGTATAAGAGCATCAACCTCAAGTGCGACCCTGAATATGCAATAGAACTGCGCGAACAATATCCGGCCATCCTTCCCGGTTATCACATGAACAAAAAACTCTGGAACACAGTGATGATGGATGGATCAATGCCACAAAAGCTCATTAGAAAAATGATCGATGACAGCTATTATCTCGTTATTGCTTCGTTGCCAAAAAGAGAACGTGAAAAACTTGAGGTGTGATGGGTATTGTCCTCCATCATGTCTGACTAAATTTGATCAGTATTACATAATTCATTTGCTACTATGAATGACAACCTGAAGTTCAAAAATCTCAAAGACCTGGCGGCTGACCTCAGTCGCAACCTCAACAAGCTTGCGGCAGGCACTCTTTCTAAATCGGAACTGGAACTGCTCACCAGCGAAAGCCGCGAGGTATATGAAAGGCTCGTGGTGCTTCGTTACAAAGCATATGATTATGAAGTAAAAGGTGTTCAGGCTTCCATTTCGATTGTTGAAGAAGTAGAGGAAATAGAAGTCACTCCGGAGCAGATCATTCCTGCCATCTCTTTCAAAATTGAAGAGCCGAAAACTGAAACCATTCAACAAGTTTCGTTGATTGACGCTATTGAGGAAGTGACAAATGCAGAGCCGGTTCAAGAGCCTATAGCACATTCGAAACTTGACATTGAAGTTGCAAAAGCTGTCAATGATTTTGCTCCACCGATGGATAATGTTGCATCACTTTTCACAAGTAAGGAAAGCATACACGAAAGACTTACAAAAAACATTGCGCCATCAGAATCATTGGCGGAAAAATTAGAACACCATCCCATTGCGGATTTAAAGCGAGCGATAACACTCAATCAGCGTTTTCAGTTCTCACGTGAATTGTTTAAGGGAAACAATCAGGATTATGAAATGGCTATTGACAAGTTGAACAGTTCACCGCGCGAAGAAGCTTTGAAACATCTCGAATCACTTCGTGGAAAATATTCATGGCCAAAGGAATCGCCTGTCACCAGCGACTTCATCGGGCTGGTTGAAAGACGTCATCCATAGTTATACCGATTGGACAAGTGTAATAGTCCAATCTTTGCTTCGCCAGATTGAACGAAACACTTGTATCTCTTGGCATATACCACTGTATGATTTTTCAAACATTGGCATGTTTTAGAAATCACATGGGTATTACATTGTGCAGAACAAGAATTTCCGAACTCATTTTTTCACTAGAAAATAACATCGATTGAAGCTCATTCTTGTTCCCACTCCCATAGGTAATCTTGAAGACATTACCATGCGCGCACTTCGTATATTGAAAGAATGCGATTACATTCTTGCAGAAGATACAAGACAGACAAAAAAATTACTGTCGCATTATTCCATCGATAAACAAGTTTTCAGTTATCATCAGAACAACGAGCACGCTATTCTGAAGTCTGCTGTTGAACGAATTCAAAGTTCATCTTCCGTGGCACTGGTGACAGATGCGGGTACACCCGCCATAAGTGATCCAGGCTTTTTACTGGTGCGTGAATGCCTAAAGCATAACATAGAAGTAGAGTGTCTTCCTGGAGCAACAGCATTTGTTCCGGCGGTTGTTGTGAGTGGCCTGCCTTGCGAGTCATTTGTCTATGAAGGTTTTCTTCCTCATAAAAAAGGTAGAGAGACGCGCATCAAAAAAATCGCAGCGAGTGAATACACAACTGTGCTCTATGAAAGTCCTCATCGATTATTGAAAACACTCTCACAACTCATCACCTTCTGCGGTCCTGACAGGCTGTGCTCTGTAAGCCGTGAGCTGAGCAAGAAATTCGAACAAACAGTACGAGGTACTTTGCAGGAAGCGCAAAAACACTTTACAGAAAATGATCCCCGAGGTGAGTTCGTTCTTGTCATCGCGGGGGCGGAGAGTTGATCATTTTTGATTTGGTGCTTTGAGGTCGTGCTCGTGATTCAAAAGCACCCTGCGTACCCTACATCCTAACCCCAATTCCTGTCTTCACCCAAAAACTTTCTCAAACAACTCCTCCACTTTTCCTACCTGTACGATACGGATATTATTTGGAAGCTCCTGTAAGCCTTTGTTGAAGCGGGATACATAGATCTCTTCAAACCCAAGTTTGGTAGCTTCGTTGATGCGTTGATCAATTCTTGACACTGGTCGAATCTCTCCGCTCAGCCCAACTTCGCCTGCAAAGCATGTCAATTTTGGGATCGCTATTTCGGCATTGCTAGAGAGTATTGCTGATACTACCGCAAGATCCATCGCCGGATCTTCTAGTCGCATTCCCCCGGCGATATTGAGAAACACATCTTTCATTCCCAATCGAAAACCACATCGCTTTTCCAATACTGCCAAAAGCATATTCAATCTTCTTGTGTCAAAACCTGTAGTACTTCTTTGCGGCGTGCCATAGACGGCGGTGCTCACCAACGCCTGTATTTCTACCAGCAAAGGACGAATACCTTCCATCGTTGCGGCAATTGCAGCGCCGCTCAGATCCTCGGTTTGTGAGTGTATGAGAATTTCCGAAGGGTTTGCAACCTCACGCAATCCCGCGCCCTGCATTTCGTAAATACCCAACTCGTTTGTGCTTCCAAATCGATTCTTCGTTGCACGCATCAGACGATAAATGTGATGACGGTCGCCCTCGAATTGCAATACGGTATCGACCATGTGTTCGAGAACCTTAGGACCAGCAAGCGTTCCCTCTTTTGTGATATGACCGATGAGAAAAACAACGGTGTTCGATTCTTTTGCGAATTTCATCAACCCGGATGCACACTCTCTCACTTGCGAAACACTGCCTGCAGAACTGTCTATTTTTTGTGTATTCATCGTTTGTATTGAATCCATGATGAGTAAATCGGGCTGCATTTCTGCAGCATGCATCAGAATATTTTCCAATGATGTTTCCATCAGCACCATGCATCGCGGATTGTCGAGGCCTAATCTTTCTGCGCGCATTCTGATCTGCTCTTCACTTTCTTCTCCACTCACATAGAGCACGGAAATATTCAACTGTTGCAAAGCGATCTGCAGCATCAATGTGCTCTTTCCGATTCCAGGTTCGCCACCAAAGAGGACCAAGCTTCCCGGCACTAGTCCACCACCGAGAACGCGATTCAATTCTTTGTCAAGCAATGCTATCCTCGGCAATTGGGCCGAATGTAGATCGCTGATGGGTTGCGGCTTATTGACCTTCTGAACGGATCGCTTGCCCGGTACTGCGGATTCATTCTTTTGAATCACCTCTTCAACATATGTATTCCATTCACTGCAGGATGGACATTTACCTACCCATTTCAGTGATTGTGTGCCACAACTCTGGCAAAAAAAAGCGGTGCGGATCTTACTCATGGTGTGCGAATTTATTTCATCCGAAGCGATGCTTTGCCCAATAGTTATTTGTTATTGGGTTATTGGTCCTTAACTCAAGTGTTTTTTTAAATGCTTCCTGTCTTCCTTACTGTTCTTTCATGTCTCTTTGATTTATAGTGTTCTGATCGTTAATTCAGGGTGCTTTTGGGTGTCCTGTGTTCCTTGTCTACTCTTCGATAGTGTTTGTCCACAAGAAAAAAAAAGAGTGGCGTTGTGAGCTTCTAGGTTATACCAATATGATTTATAAAACAGACCAATGTTTGAGAAATTATACAGTGGCAAATGCCGATGGATACATGTGTTTAGTTCAATATGGCGAAGCAAAGATTGGACTAGTCCACTTGTCCAATCGGTATAACTCAATAACCATTGCCCAATAACAAAAAAAAGGCCATCATAAAGACGGCCTCTTCAAAATTTATTTGTAATTCCATTATCTGAGTATGTTGAAAAAACCTTTGTATTCAGTTTTCAGACCAAAGGGCAATTTCAAAAAATACCAATAGGTGCCTTCTGCCAAATCAGTGGCTGTCCAATTGTTCATATAGTTCTTCGACTCAAAAACATTGACTCCCCAGCGATTGAAAATGGTTAAATGCGCATTCGTATAATTTTCAAGTCCCTTGATGAAGAACTTGTCATTGCCTCCGCTGCCATTCGGCGTGATGACATTAGGAATAGTCACCTCACATGCATTTGATTGCACTTGCCATGTGGCTTGTGATGATCCGCATCCGTTGTTCACCGCTCCGATAATCGTAATGGGCATTCCAAGACAATCCTGAGGTACGTTGTCAGCACAATATTCTATAGTCGCACTGCTTGAGGATATCCCGAGGCCGCTGCAGTTGGTTGTCCAGGAATAGTTGACGTTCTCGCCGGTGGCAACAATATCAAATTGCTTGCATTCGCGTGGACACAACGCCGATAACTCCGCATTACCAGATGAAGTACTTGGTGCTGATGAAATATCCACATTTGCACAACCTGTAGCACTGGTGCCGCAGCCATGTGTATCCGTTACGTTCCAGCAATAAGTGCCATCCGCATTTGCATTGATAGCATTGCTTGTAGATGTAACCGGACCTGTCCATGAAATGGTGTATTCGGAGGCGTTGTTATAGGCAACGCTCAGCGTCACCTGGCCG
>JAYTMF010000562.1:0-1802 GCA_043728755.1 Flavobacteriales bacterium | reverse complement strand
ACCTAACCCTGCCAATTGTTTCTTCCTAAAAACCGCTATTCGCTTTGAATTCGTTTCGAACAGAAATATATCCCCACAAGCCCGATTTTGACATTCAGCATCAAGACGGAATCATGCTCAATGGTTCTTGCTTTTCTGAAAACTTGGGCAATCTATTTCGAAGATGCAGGTTCAATGTGGACATCAATTCTCATGGCATCATCTACAACCCTGAATCGTTAGCCGGCGCTTTCGACGATTTGTTGAATCAAAAAGTTTACAATGAAGACGATCTCATTTTTCACAACGGCGTTTTTCATAGTGTCCACCACCACGGTCGTTTCAGCAATGCAGTGAGTGAGGTTGTTCTTGAGTCTGTCAATAGTGCAATAGAATCTTCCGCTGAATTTCTGAGAAAATCAAAGTTGATCTTTGTGACTTTCGGCAGTGCCTGGATTTACCGCTTGAAAGAAACCAACAAGGTCGTTGCCAATTGTCACAAATTACCGGGAAGTGATTTCAGCAAAAGTCTTATGACTCATCTTGACATAGAACAAAGATGGCGTGAATTGTTCACACAACTTTTTAAGCTCAATGATAATTTGAAAGTTGTGATGACAGTGAGTCCCGTGCGACACTGGCGCGATGGATTTATGGAGAATCAGATTTCAAAAGCGCATCTGCTTATAGCTGCATCCAAGTTGACCGATGAGTTCAGAAATGTGTCCTATTTCCCATCGTATGAATTGTTGATGGATGATCTGCGCGATTATCGATTTTATAACCAGGATATGCTTCATCCAAATGAGCTCGCCATTGAATATGTCTGGAAGAAATTGTCTGATTGGTGTTTCGATGACAAAACGAAGATGCTCCTCACGAAGATTGAACCGCTCATCAAATTCATTGAACACAAACCGATGAAGACGGATTTGGATGTTCATATATCCATTGTTGAGAGAAAACAAAAAGAAATCAACGCGTTGATCACACAAAGCAATAAATCATATAATCAATAAATAAAAAAGACCGCTTGATCAACAGGCAGCCTTCGTTATTTTGATATAAACTTTAATGTTTTGGCGCGTCGCCGTGCGATTCAACAGAGAACGTGCCTGCTGTTTTATTCACTAGGAAAACCAGTGATGCCGAAGGATTAATCATCGTGTTGTGTTCACCTGCGCCTGTCAGTTGGCCATCATTAGCAGAAATTGTAAATGAAACATTGGTCAGGTTTAGATTATTATCAAATTTCGGTGTGTACCGAAAATCAATTCCTTGCGCCAACAATTCTGTGCGCAGTGTTGAAAGTCCCATCCGGGTTGTTTCGTGATGGATTGTAACCGCAATGGTTCCGTTATTATTGACTATTTGTGCGGAGAGGCTGTAACCGATGCCGATAAAGACGATGGCCAGGAATGTTTTAAGTGGGTTCATGTTTCTTTTAGTTTTGAATACGGTTACAAGACTAGTGACTTTTTCGAGAAGTTGCCTCTATATCTACAAAAATCCCCGAATTCTTCGTTCATGATATTCCAATGTGATTTATAAAACAGGCCAATGTTTGAGAAAGCATACAGTGGTGAATGCCGATGGATACAAGTGTTTAGTTCAATATGACGAAGTAAAGATTGGACTATTGCACTTGTCCAATCGGTATTAATTTTGCAGCAAGTTCAATAAGATTATGACAACAAAGAGGAGAGACAAATTCAACGAAGAAATTAGGAGCAATCTTTTTAGCGGTGACGAGAGTGTTGCGCTCAAGGCAATTCATCGTTGCCGCGATGAAGGCAATGCAACATTGGTAGAACCTCTTATCG
>JAYTMF010000561.1:0-3701 GCA_043728755.1 Flavobacteriales bacterium | reverse complement strand
CGTCGGAGAACTTTTTAAGTTTACAGTTTTTAGTCTCATATCGAATGGACAAGTATAATAGTCCAATCTTTGCTTCGCCAGATTGCACTAAACACTTGTGTCCATCGGCATTTACCACTGTATGATTTCTGTAACATTGGCCTGTTTTATAAATCACATTGGTATTAGATGCTACTATTTTATACTGCCAATCACCATCTCCACATGCGGAATTTCATCTTCCATGTACTCATCACTCACACTTTCAAAGCCAAAATCTTCATAGAATTTTTGGAGATGTGATTGTGCTGAAATGCGTATCGGTGGGTTTTCAAGTTGGCGGAAATATTCCATCGCCCGCTTCATCAATTCTTTGCCAAGTCCGGTGCCTCGCGTGGATGGGTCTGTAACAACGCGTCCTATCGACCATTCTTTATACGACACGCCCGGCCGCACCATGCGCAGACAGGCAATGCATTGGCCTGCTTCATTCATTGCGTATAGATGAAGACTTTGCTTGTCCTTGCCATCCACATCCTGATACGGACAGTTTTGTTCGATCACAAAAACGTTGATACGCAACGCCAGCATCTCATACAAAGCGTCTTTGTCCAGTTCATTCCAATCTTTGAGTTGCCAAGTGAGATTCATAGGGCGAAGTTAAGAGTAGTGATTCATTGCATATTCATCCATTGTTTTCAGAATGTTCATGGAACGAATTATCGCATAAAAAAAACCCGCAATCATTGCGGGTTTAATTTTTATGGGTTGAGAAAATCAAATTTTCACAATGTCTTTTTGGATATAACCTTCCTTACCTCCAAGTAGTTTTATCAAGACAAATTCACCATGTAAACCAAGGTTTTCAAACTCTGTGTCTCCGGGAACTTTTGACACAACACTTGATTTCATATCTGGAAAAGTAAATACTTCGTAACGATCGGATTTTCCACCACGTGTCTTCACTGACTTTGCTGTCGCAGAATGACTGTCAGCGGTCAATGCATTTACCGGTGGTACGATGCCAATCGTAGCGAGTACTTCTAGTTCATCTTGTTTTTTCTGGGCGAATTCTAGATCTTTTCCATATTCTGACCTGTCAATTTCTGCAGCTTGCTTGTAGAATTCAAGAGCTTTCTCAAAGTTGCCATATATGCAATAAATAGCACCGGCGTTGTTCAGTGCTTCGGCACAATAAGGATCGGCCGCAACTATTGCGCTGTAAATGGTGAATGCTCCCTCATAGTCATTGGCGTCCATCAGGTCCATTGCTTTTTTGCCTTGGGCAGCATGTTCCTTCACTTTCACTTTTCTAAAATCAAATTCCTTGGACTCGAAAATGGGTCCGATGTAATTCGCCGCCATGAGAGCCAATGCGTCGAAGGCCAGATCTGCCAGGACAGTTCCGGCTGTCAGCGTGGACCACGATCCGGTCTTTGGATCCATCGACTGTGATGCTTCACGTGTGACGTCTTTCGTGAACATTGCCAATACCTGACCTGTATTCACGGATATGATTTTCATCGAAAGCGTCGCCCGTACTTTCCGAACTCTTTTGTTCGTCCCCGACTCGAGGTTTTCTGTCCAACCAACGCTACCACTAATAATCGCATCTATGCCAAGAATTTTTCCAACCTGAGCCGCTTGCGTGTCATCGATCACTCCTGACATGCTGAGTTGTTGTTCTTTCAGAATTCTCTCCATTTCAGAGCGCTCAACAAAAGAGAAAATATTAGTTTTTACACCTTTCTGTTTTGTCTCGCCATCAGCCTGTTTAAACACGCCAATGCTCACTTTACCAATTCCTCGTTGATCCTCCATCCAATGTTGAATGAGCTGATTGGTCATTTTTTTACCACGACCGTCATAATTGTTGTAATAGCTGTGATTTGTCTCGGAAAAGTCCAACACGGCAACGCGTTTTACTCCCGCCAAAGGCATGTCAGGTGCCTTGATTAAAAAGAAAGGTTTTTGAGCATGTGTAAGCACGCCAATCATTAGTGATGCTATGAATAATAATTTTCTCATGTGTGTTTAGAATAATTTATTGGGCAGCAAATATAATCAACTGCGTGTCATTCAGCAAGTTCAGTGGCGTTTTGAAATGCTGAATCACAATGAACGATTCGATTGCTCATTACACACCTTCCTTCGGATATTTACCGGCTCTTTTGAGCACCATCGTTTCACCATGAATTATCTTTCTGTAGAAAATCTTACCAAGTCATTTGGTATTCAGCACTTATTTGAAAACCTCAGTTTCGGTATTGACCGCGGACAAAAAATCGCTCTCGTCGCCCGCAATGGCGCCGGAAAAAGTTCACTGTTCCGCATTCTCGTTGGACTCGACACGCCTGATTCAGGAACAGTTACTTATAACAAGGAAGTGCGACTAGGTTTTCTTTCGCAAGAACAGGAACTTGACAATGCAAGGACGATACTCGACAACATCTTTGCTTCGGACAGTCCCAAGACAAAGGCGATTGCGGAGTACGAAAAAGCGGTGGAAAGTCTGGATGAAAAGGCGATGGAAAGGGCGCATGACGCGATGGATCGAAACAATGCATGGGACTACGAAGCGCGCGCTCGTGAGGTATTGGGTAAACTCGATATCCATGATCTCGATCGATTGGTAGGATCACTCAGCGGTGGTCAGAAGCGACGTATCGCACTGGCGAAAGTGTTGATCGAAGAGCCTGATCTTGTATTGCTCGATGAGCCTACGAACCACCTTGATCTCGAAATGATCGAGTGGTTGGAAGAATTTCTTTCGCAGTCGAACATGACCATTTTCATGATCACACACGACAGGTATTTTCTTGAAAACATCACAGATGAAATTTTGGAGATGGAAAACCAAACCATCTATCGCTACAAAGGAAATTTCTCTTACTACCTCGAGAAAAAAGCTGAGCGCGAACAACTGGAAAGTGTGGTGCGAGGCAAGTCGGAAATGCTTTTCAAGAAGGAATTGGAATGGGCGCGCAAAATGCCAAGAGCGCGAACAGTGAAAAGCAAATCACGCATGGAGAGTTTCCATGAGTTAAAGGAAAGTCTTATCAAGAACGACGATCCTAATGCACTGGAGTTTGAAATCAACATGAGCCGCATGGGAAGTAAGATCGTGGAATTTCATAAAGTGAAAAAGACATTCGGTAATACCGTCGTACTCGATGGCTTTGACTATGTTTTCAAAAACAAAGAGAAAATAGGTTTGGTGGGAAGAAACGGAACAGGTAAGACGACGTTTCTGAATATGCTCACAAAGAGAATGGAACCGGATGGAGGCAAAGTGGTAGTGGGTGAAACGATTGTTTTCGGTTACTTCGATCAGCAGGGTGTGAAGTTGAAAGATGGTCAGCGATTGCTGGAATGCATCCGTGAGGTGGCCGACTTTATTCCACTTACAAAAGGAAAAACAATCACCGCTTCGCAAATGCTGGAGCGTTTTATGTTCCCGCGCAGTTCTCATTCCACTTATGTAGAAAAGTTGAGCGGTGGTGAAAGAAAGCGTTTGCAGTTGTTGTTGGTGTTGATGAAGAATCCCAACTTTTTGATACTTGATGAACCGACGAATGATCTGGATGTTTTCACACTTGCGGCTCTGGAAGATTACCTGCTTTATTATCCGGGATGTTTATTGATCGTTAGTCACGACAGATACTTCCTCGATAAACTCGTCGATCACATTTTCGTGTTGGATGGTGAAGGTCATCTAAAAG
>JAYTMF010000560.1:0-2161 GCA_043728755.1 Flavobacteriales bacterium | reverse complement strand
CGAACTGCTCAAACAATACGAAGACACGGGTTTTAGGACGATGGCGGTGGAAGATTTGCGCGAAACTTTTGACCTCACAGGGCAATACAATCTGTACGGCAGCATCAAACAACGCATCATCGACAAGGCGCAACGCGACCTTGAAGAACACGCCGATATTACGTTTACTTACGAAGAAATCAAGCAGGGTAGGGCAGTACACCGCATAAATTTTCACATTCGCAGCAAAAATGTGCTTAAATTAAGCGCCGCCGAGCAATCCGACATCGGCGGAGGGACCCCTCAGTATAAACTTGATTCAGAGCCAATTTTGACCAAATTTTATGACGAAATTGCCGATTCTGCCGTCAAGCAATGGGCAGTAAACGCACCCGTTTTGAAGAAACTCATGGCTGAATTTCCCATCGAACGCCTTCGGCAAGCCGTTGAAGTGACAAATCAAGCCATTCAACGGGGAAAAATCAAAGGAAAAGTCGCGGGTTTTTTCGTGGAAGCCGTCCGTTCGGGTTATACCGCTGCGCCTGAAATTCCAGCAAAAGCTGTCGTCCAAGCCGTTAAAAAAGCAAAAAATCCGAAAGTTATCGCCGATGAAGCCGCCACCGAAGCCGCTCAAATAAGCCAAACGAATCAGAAAAAACAAGCCTATGAACTTGAAAGAGCAACGATTTTGGACGCTCTAAAAACGCAGCCACATCTGAAAGAAACGATTCTTGAAGACATCAAGCGGGGGATGTTTAAGGATTTTTGGAACGCGGATTTGAGCTTTGAAGCCAACCTTGAAAAACCCGCTTTTTATGGTTTGGTGGCAACAATTTTTAAGAAAATACACGTCTAAGGAATTGAAATAGAATAAAGTGAACAATTTTGATTTGCAATTCATTGACAGTGAGTCGTTTGCAAATTTTTAATTCATAATTTTTAATTCTTAATTTCCTAAGTAACTACTTAGGCACGATTAATTTTAGCTACGGATTTACGAATTTCACGAATTTACGGATTGAAACAACTGCATTTTAATCCGTAAATCGTCTAAAAGTTTCTTGACTTGCACTCGCTTTGATATTAAAACGACTGCGTTCCAATTCGTAAAATCCGTAAATCCGCAGCTGAAAAATCGTGTAGCTAAGTGATAAAAACAACCATAATGCGCTTAAAACTCACACTTAACCACCGACCGAACGCGGTTTTGTCGCTCAATTACGCTTACGCCCTGCAAGCCGTCATTTATAAAGTCTTGGAACGCGCCGACCCGCAGTTTTCCCGTTGGCTACACGAACGCGGCTACGAAGTGTCGGGACGCAACTTCAAACTATTCACCTTTGGCGAACTGCGCGGACTGCCATTTTTCATTGATAAAGTCGCCAAAACGATTTGTTACCGCGGCAATACCTTGACTTGGTATGTCTCTTTTTGCGTTGACGAAGGCGTCGAAACGTTTATTTCAGGTTTGTTTCAAGACCAAATATTGGAAGTTATGACCCCCGAAGGACGCATACACTGCACCGTCGCGGGCGTCGAAATGCAAACCTTGCCCGAATTTGAAGAAACGATGCAATATCGGGCATTGACGCCGATTTGCATCACCGAACAAAGTGAGACCGATAAATATCCGCAATTTCGGTCGCCGTTGGATGGGTCATTTGAGCAACTATTTTTCAATAATTTGGACTACAAAACCAAAGCCGCCTTCGGTTCATCGCCAACACCGACAGAACTGAGCTTCCGACTCCTCAGCGAACCGCGCATGAAAGGCTTATTGACCCACAAACGCCACCTCGTGAAACCCATCAAAACGATAGGCTACACCTTCGATTTTGAGCTAACTGCCCCGATAGAATGGCAAATGTTGGGTTACAACGCAGGCTTTGGCGGCAAAAATTCGAGCGGATTTGGGTTTTGCGACGTCTTGAAATAGACAAAACGCGCATTGATTGGTAGGGTAGGAGCAGGGCAATGTTGTCGAACCCCATTTTTGAGTTGATAATTTATCAAAAATAGGACCCCTCAGTATAAAACGATTTTATAAGTCGTTCACAATCAACAGTTTAGAAATGTTGTCGCCCTCCCGCAAAAAACATAGAATTAGGGATAGACAAAAACGAAAACAGGACCCCTCAGTATAGAACCAAAAAAAAAGCGGTTTTTGGGTTATTTTTCAGAA
>JAYTMF010000559.1:0-5542 GCA_043728755.1 Flavobacteriales bacterium | reverse complement strand
GCCCATCTTCATGAAAGAATAAAGGGAGTAGTTGACGCACACCTGCTGATCTATATGTCTTACCGTTGGTTCCCTTCATAATTATAATGATAGGCTTGCCTTGATTGAGCTCATACTCAAGCAATGATTGTCGGCAAGCGCCGCACGGTGCAACAGGATGATCACTTGAAAAATCCATTGAGGCTGCGGTGATGGCTATTTTATTGACGGAAACTCCAGGATAGTTTGCGCCGGCATAAAAAATACCAACTCGCTCAGCGCAAAGTCCACTTGGATAGGCAGCATTTTCCTGATTATTACCTTTGACGACCACACCATTTTCAAGCAGCAGCGCAGCCCCAACTCTGAATCTGCTGTATGGTGCATAGGCGTGACTCAATGCCTCAGTTGCAGCGTTCAGCAAGGATTGCTCATCAGCAGTTAATTCGGTTGGTGTGTCGAAACACTCAATAATAGTTTGTAAATTAATAATCTCCATAATGAAAATTCGGGGCCGACTAAGATAGGCCGTTATTCTCAACGCGAAATAAGCAATACAACGGCATGTGCAACTAGACCTTCTTCACGGCCAATGAATCCCATCTCTTCGTTGGTAGTGGCTTTTATGGAAATGCGTGTTTCGTCAATTGAAGCCGCGAGCGCAATCGCTTTTTTCATTTCCGGCACAAAGGGAAGAATTTTCGGTTTCTCCAGACAAAGCGTACTGTCAATATTGTTGATCTCCCATCCCGACTGTCGCATTAAATCGCAGGTCTGACTGAATAAGATTTTTGAATCAATGTTCTTGAATTTGTCATTCGTGTCGGGAAAGTGTTGACCTATATCGCCGAGATTGGCTGCTCCAAGAATGGCGTCGCAGATTGCGTGCAGCAATACATCAGCATCGCTGTGGCCTAACGCTCCTTTGTGGTGAGGAATCAGCACACCTCCTAGCCAAAACTCACGACCTTCGACCAACTGATGGACGTCATAACCATGGCCAATTCGCAATTCCATAAATAAAAGGAAGATTATTCGTTGGGATCTTCAGGGCGTGCACCGATTGCGCCCACTGCAAACCTCATCGTGAATCGCAATGTATTCGCAAGCGGATTTTGCTGAGTGGTGCTGATCAGATATGACATATCTATTGTGAGTACCTGATATTTGAGTCCTGCTCCAAGCGTGATAAATTGACGGTATCCCTTGGTGTAATTTTCATAAAAATATCCTGTTCTGAAAGCAAACTGCTTGTCATACCAGTACTCAAATCCCCCACCAATATTGATCTCTCTTAACTCTTCTTTATAAACACTTCCACCTATGATATTTCCGTCATTGTCTACATCACCAGGTGCATCATAAAAGGATTGTACCATAGCTGTGGCAGTACCAACATCGGGATTCATACCGGCAATCAGACTGTCGCCACCAGGAGAATATCTAGGTGGAGTAGGCACAAGAAGTTTGCTAAAATCCAACGCCATAGTAATCTGATTGTATTTGTCGAGATCAACTGTATAAGCAGTACCCAATTTCAAAGTCGTCGGAATGAAATCCCTCTTGTCCGAATTCGTATATCGCATTTTGTTACCAATATTTGAAATGTTGGCGGCAAGATTCAATCGGGCGTCCTTTCCTCCTAATTTCATGCGGTTATTGGTGTAGAAAACGGAAATATCCGCAGCAACGGACTGACCCGGACGGCTATCTGCTCCCAACACGTTTTGACCTCCTGTCAGATTCGAATAAATGTATCGAACAGCGATTCCACCACTGAGGTTGTTGCTGAATTTCTGACCGAATGAAACGTCAATGGCAAATTCATTTGGTTTGAAATCACGTATCAAAGTACCTACTTCATCGGTGAAAGAAATATTACCCAATGTGAAGTACCGCAATGATCCTCCAATTGTTTGATTTTTACTCAACCTTGAGTATCCACTCATGTAGGCAAGACTCATGTCATTTACGAGCGCTCGCAACCAAGGTGAATAGGAGAGAGATACTTCCATGTCCTCTTCAACAAACGCTAGCTTTGCAGCTCCCCAAAAGGTGGAATTTGCATCAGGACTTAATGCCACACCAGCATCTCCCATAGCACCCGAACGAGAATCCGGCGTGATTTGAAGAAATGGAACAGCAGTGGTAATGGTATTTAATTGCCAGGTACTTCTAGTTTGACCTCCTGTAGAACCCAACTGAGCGTTGATCTGGAAGTATGAAAAAAGGGTGCTAAGGGTTAGAAAACTGTATTTCAACATGATTCGATTTTTCAACGGGATGGCAAATATACGCATGCGATAAAATATGGTTTTACTTTAGTATAACTAGTTTCTCGTATTGCTCTGCTTTCTGGCCGTCTTCATTATGCACTTCTAATTTATAAATGTAAACTCCTCTTCCTATTCGGTCACCAAAATCATCCGTTCCATCCCAGGTGATTGGTTCCGATCTGAATCCATTTTGCATGACTTGTTGTTCAAGTGTTTTCACGAGTTTGCCACTTACTGTAAATACCTGCACACGCACATCCAGCATCGTGCATATTTGATTGTGTTCAAACATGAATTCAGTTCGTGTGGTAAATGGATTCGGATAGTTGAGTACATGTTGTAAGGCTATAGCGCTGTTTTCGGCAACGGTGAAGTCCAACGTAGAAGTAGACGAGTTATTGTGGACGTCCCACGCTTTTAGTCGTAGAGAATGGTTGCCAGCGCTCAACTCGGGCATTTGATATCTTACCTGTCCTGATTTATATGTGTCCAAATCAGTCTGATAATACTCGTTCAATACGATCGGATTTTGAGATTCATTGTCAAGTACGGCAATTAGATCATGGCCAATTCCATTGCCAACGGTGTTGATGCCGTTTTCGTCTTTGAGAACAGCAAGAAACACTGGTTGCGTATTGCTCAATCCTCCTGAAACGAATGTAGTATCATTTAAATAAAGAGATATCTCTGGTCCCACGGTGTTTAATTCTGCGCCACTTAGTGAGCTGCCGATTCTGAAATCCTGTGAGAATCCATGAGCATCGAAGTTTCCGGCAACAGCATAATAACTTACTCGGCCAGAATCTACGGTGTAATTGATATCATATGGAATGACAAACTTGAAACTAAAATCACCGTTGATCACACTTGCCTTTCCTTTAAAAATATTTTTATTGTATACATCGTATTCCTGCACTACTCCGCTGTTGCCATCGTAGTCGTTGTTTTGTGTGAAGACGTGGGTTTTTTTATCATACACAGCAGGGTAAATGATGCCGTTGAAACTTGTCAGTTTGTTGCCCTGTGCATCGCCAACAAAGCCTGTGAATTCAACTTCCTGGAGGGCTTTTAAAGTGTCTGGCAAATTGGGTAGCGCTTGACCGTTGATCATTGTGGTGAATACCCTATGTCTTGGGTATGCAAGTTTCAATGCAGGATCACCAAGCAAACTAAAATTGGGTTTACTGCTGTTCGACGCAGCGACGCCATTTTTAGTCATCATATTGATTTTGCCCAGATTGAGATTACCGATGGATTCTTCCTCCAAAGCAACATCATAAAAGGCAAGATCCATTTGCATATTTGAACCGGCGAAAACCACTCGTGTAGTTGTAAGCATCGCGATTGCGCCTCCTTTTGTGTTCATCACAATGGATTCACCTGCGCTGTTAAATGAAGGATCGTCATAGCGGGCAAGTTCGCAAGTTGCGGTGAGAAAAACCGGCAATTTGTACATGTTCGTCCAGGTATTGATGGCATTCAAATCGAGTATGCGCTCATGTGCCCAACCACGTTCACCTCCGTGGCCCAAATAAGTAACGAGTAAACAGCCATTTTGAACACGACCCTTTATAGCTTGTTCCCCTTGCGGATAACGCTCTCCTCCCGGCGTTGATTCCTGTTTGAAGGCATCGAGGTAAATTTTTACAATGTCATATTCAGGATGCCTAGCCTCCACAATGGCCGAAAGTTGATCCGCATCGTTTAAGTGAACTGTTTCACTAGCACCTCCGCTTCCATCTTGATCATCGGCAACAAACGTCAGAATATTGCGCCATGGTCCGAAGGGTGATTGAACTTCATCACCAATGCAAGAGGCGCCGCCATCGGCAACAGTATTTTCGGCAATGTATGCGCGTAGCTTGTCCACATAACCATTGGCTTCACTAATATCTGTGGCAGGGATGCGGCCAACGCCTGCATCAAGTGCGTTCAGATAACTCGCGTCATCATTATCACTTAACAAAACGAAGTAATCGTCGCTTACATAACTTATGGAAGGACTCAAAGATTCATCTGATTCAAAAATCAAAACGTTTGCTCCATTGAACGCAGCAGTTCCTTTGTTTCTGCTATAATCGCCGTCTCCAAACATCAAAAGGTTCTGTGGCATTTTTGATTCATCCGTTCCTGCGCGATCATATAACATCTTCATGAGCATTCTCACGGCTGTCACATCAGGATTTCCACATGAAAACTCATTGAATATTTCCATCAATGTGGTCACGACCACCGTTTGCCCTTCTGCTGCATGTATCTCGGCAATGGCATCTGCTGCACTCTTGAAAATTGGAGCAGTTACTATCACCAGATCAATGTCCGAGAGTGCATGGAGATTTTGATTTTCAACAGAACCCATTGCCGTCGGAACCAGCAATCCTGAATTTCCAAAACCGATGAATTCATGCACGACGTCGGTGGCCATTTTCCATTCGGCGCTGCTCACAACATTATCGAAAAGCACATTCATTGGTCTCGAGTAATCAGAGATATCCCAGATCATTTGTTGAGTGCTTGTCGTTGCAAGCTGGAATTTCCCGATCATGCCGGCTCCAATCGATGTTGTATCTCTGAATTTCATTTGAGTGCCTGACATTGTCAATGCTCGTGTTGCATTCAACCTTATATAGTCTATATATCCTCGCACTTCGGCGGTGTTACTGAATTTGTTGAAAGTGTAAACTGCGGTTACCGTTGAGCCGGAGGGATTGAAATTTGATTTAACTGTATTGGTACCAGCGATGGCCGCCAGCGCTCCTTCATATGAGGTTACAGGATTGGTGGCTATCGTATTTCCGCCTACGTTGATGGAAAAATTGCTCGCTCCGCCCAATGATCTCACTGCAACTCTCGTCTCAAAAAGTGCCGGGTATTCATTGAGCATATTGGGCATTTGCAAATTGTAAGTAGCAGTAGTGTTGAGATAGAATTCATCTCCAAAAAACTGCCTTCCGGATTTAGCGAGGTTATAGAGGTCATTCTCAAGATAGATGTAATCCTGAAATTTATTGACCGTGTGCGTTTCGGTTTGTGTGGAGGGATTCAGATTTTGTATACGCAGAGGATCCACGTCATCCGTCCGGATAAAATAATAGGCGGAATCCGAATAAAAATGTTTGCGGTGTGTCCATCTTGAACGACCGTTGCTTACATCAAAATCTTTGTTCCAAGCATCAGAACCTTTCGCATAAAAAAGGATATAGTCGCTATCGTTGAATTGCCCGTCCGATTCGCCTTCAACGTGAATTGCGCATTTCTGCAAATCATCAAATCGTTCAACACTGTTG
>JAYTMF010000558.1:0-4698 GCA_043728755.1 Flavobacteriales bacterium | reverse complement strand
TACAGCTATTTCCTGACAGTTAATTTCCATCACCATTTGTAGTCCCATGCCCTAACCGTTTCGAATTTCTTAATTTGCATTTCCATGACACTAGTATTTACAGATCAATTGGACAGGAAGATCGAAATCATTTTTCCTCCATTGCGCATCATTTCTCTTGTGCCGTCGCAAACAGAATTGTTGGCTGAGCTTGGGTTGAATGCCGAAGTGGTTGGCATCACGAAATTTTGTATTCATCCTGAAAGTTGGTTTCGCAACAAAACCCGTGTAGGTGGCACAAAATCGATTGATATCGAAAAGCTTCGTGCATTAAAGCCTGATCTCATCATTGCCAACAAGGAAGAAAATGATCAAGAACAGATAGCGCTGCTTACGGCCGAATTTCCGGTATGGATAAGTGATGTGCGCACTTTGGAAGATGCCTTGAAAATGATTATGTCCATTTCGGAACTAACAGATCGAATGGAGAAAGGTCAACAACTAAAGTCGCGGATTCAATTGGTATTTGCCGGCATCAGCAAGATTCAGCCTACGGCCACGTGCGCCTATTTCATTTGGTGGAATCCATTGATGACAATCAACGCTGACACATTCATAAATGACATGCTACAGCGATGTGGTTTCGATAATGTATTTCGCGAAAGATCTGATTCACGGTATCCGGAGATATCGCACACGGATCTAGTCGCTTCGAATCCTGAATACATTTTTCTTTCATCCGAGCCATTCCCATTTGGTGACAAACATTTAAATCATTTCCAAATTTTGTTTCCAAATGCGCGCGTTGTTCAGGTGGACGGTGAAACGTTTAGCTGGTATGGATCTCGTTTACAATATTTCCGTTGCCCCGTTTAGAACTATGATTCAGCATGCACAGCTGTTACAGAAATTACCAATGGAAACTATGAAGGTGATGCACATAAACTACAATTTCGGCCTATGCGTATAAATGTCCAATCAATCGTTAGCTTCTGCACGGAATACATTGGATTTTCCAATCCGTTTGAAAAATGTCATAAAATTTACATTTTGAATACGCTTGAAGATGAAGCGCAGTCCGATATTCGCGGCTTCGCAGAAACAACGCTATTGACCAATTTCCTTCAACAATCAAATTCTCTTCCCATCAGAATATTTCTGACATTGTGCATAGTTGTTACAACATTTGTTGCGAATTCGCAATCCGTAGGTGTGGTCTTGAGTGGCGGAGGAGCAACAGCAATGGCGCATGTAGGATTCTTGCGTGCGCTTGAAGAAAACGATATACCGATTGATTTTATTGGCGGAACAAGCATGGGCGCAGTGATAGCAGCAATGTATGCATGTGGATATTCTACAGCAGAAATTGACAGTGTTGTTCAGGCACCGGAATTTTTACAAATGGCAACAGGCTATGTTGACGATCAGATGCAGTTTTATTTCAAACACTATGATCCGGATGCATCCTTCGCAACGCTTCGATACTCCCGCGGAAAGATCATCACGAACGCACTGCCCACGAATTTGATCAATCCTGTACTTCTCGACTGGAATTTCATGGAGGGCTTCAGCCAACCTGATGCGGCCTCGGGTGGAAATTTCGACAGCCTCTTTATTCCATTACGATGCATTGCAGCAGATGTAGAACACAAAAAGCAGATCATATTCCGCAGTGGACCCATCAACATTGCTGCAAGGGCATCAAGCACCTATCCGTTTTATTTACCTCCCAGAAGAGTAGATGGCAATCTCTTATTCGACGGTGGTATCTATAATAATTTTCCGGCGGATATGATTTATATGGAATTTTTACCCGATGTGATCTTAGGTTGTAATGTTTCTGGAGAATCACCCGGACCGGACGAAGACGATCTTTTTTCGCAGCTTCAATCCATGATATTGTTCCGCTCGGAATACCAATCATTGTGTGAAAACACCATCATTGTAGAACCGTCGCTTCCGAACATAGGCACCTTTGATTTCGATCAACTTTCGACGGCCATAAAAGTGGGATACAGTGCGACGCTCGACAGCATGGCAATGATCACGAAAATGATTGATCGTCGTGTTTCCTTAGCTGAGAAAAATGCACAGAGAAATCAATTCAGAAAAAAATTCAAACCACTCCTGGTAGATAAAATCGAGATCACCGGTTTGGAAAAATCTCAAAACAATTATGTGCGAAAAGTGTTGGGAAGGAAAAGTGGGCCTGTACCGATTGCCAAACTCAAATCATCTTACTTCCGGGTATTTGATGATGACAAGATCAAGTCCATTTTCCCTGTCTTGAAATACAATAAGGAAACTGAACACTTTACATTGTTACTTGACGTGAAAAAAGAGAAGGATTTGATGGTGTCCTTCGGCGGAAATTACTCAAGTCGATCCATCAATACGGGATTCATTAGCTTTAAATACAATGTATTCGGTATTACTTCTGCTACGCTATCCGCCAACAGTTACTTCGGACGATTTTATGGCAGTGTCAACGGCAATATACGTGTTGACATCGCCGGGTCTTATCCAATTTCAATGCAAGGTGGTTTCACTTTGAATAGATGGGATTATTATAAAAGTCTTGCGACGTTTTTTGAAGATGTAAAGCCATCATTCGTTTTGATGAATGAGCGATTCGGCAATTTCAGCGTTTCCTCACCTGCTGGAAACAAAGGAATGCTGAGAGCGGATATCATCTACGCGCTTATGTTTGACGAATACTATCAAATCCAAGATTTTATTTCCACCGACACATCCGACAGGACGGAATTCGACGCAGGCATCTTCAGAATAACTTGGGAACGCAATACTTTAAACAAGAAGCAATATGCGAATCGTGGATCATTTCTATCTATGAGCATGAAATCTGTTTTGGGAACTGAATCAACTATTCCGGGATCAACATCCTCGATACGCGACACCACCGAAACAGAACATTTGTGGTACAACATGAAATTTCAATACTCCAATTATTTTCTAAACATCCACAAATTTCATTTGGGATTCTCGCTGGAAGGCGTTGCCAGCACACAGGATTTTTTTAGGAACTACATCGCATCTGCGATCGCAGCGCCCTCGTTCAATCCCATCCCTGAAAGCCGGACTTACTTCATGCCGCAATTCCGTGCACATAATTACGCCGCCGGAGGATTGATGTCAGTACTTTCATTGAGTAAAAATTTCGATTTCAGAGCAGAGGCTTTTGTATTCAGGCCCTTTGGGAGTATTTCTCAAAACGACTTCAATGAGGCCAGATATGATTGGGCACCCCAACAATATCTGATGGCTTCCACTTCTTTCGTATTGCATAGCCCACTGGGACCGTTGAGTCTCACGGCCAATTATTATGACAGAAAGGATGATCTGTGGAGCTTTCTTTTTAATTTCGGTTATATTCTCTTCAACCGGTCGGCAAGAGATTGATCCAAGACCGATGACCCCATTTACTCTGCATTGCATTTGGTGACAGCATGTCGTGAGAAGTACATTCACCCCTGATTCAATAAGAATTGATGATTATGGAGAAAATCCGTTTTGCCGTTGTAGGTGCAGGCCACATAGGAAGGCGACATGCTGAAATGGTTGCTCGAAACACAGAAGCAGAGCTTGTTTCAATCTGCGATGTTCGCGACAAATCTGAAAGAGAGATCACTTTTGATGTGCCATTCTATTCGAATATCGAAGAATTGCTTACGAAGGGTCCTGAGTGCGATGTAGTTTGCATTTGTTCGCCAAATGGCGTCCATGCCGAACAAGCACTTTACGCACTTTCGCTGCACAAGCATGTGGTCATTGAGAAACCGATGGCCCTCACAAAAGCAGATTGCGAAAAAGTCATTTTCAGCGCATTGAACGTTCATAAACAGGTATTCTGCGTCATGCAAAACAGATACAGTCCACCGAGCATCTGGATAAAAGATATGATCGACAAGAATCTTCTTGGCGATATTTATATGGTGAATATTAACTGTTTCTGGAATCGCGATGATCGCTACTATGCCCGCAGTGAATGGAAAGGAAGTCTTCAAATGGACGGCGGAACGTTGTTCACTCAGTTTTCACATTTTGTAGATATGATGTATTGGTTATTTGGTGATATCCAAAACATCACTTCGCGATTCAAAAATTTCACGCATGCCACCAACACCGAATTTGAAGACAGCGGTATAGTCACCTTTGAATTCAACAGTGGCGGCATCGGCACTATTAATTTTTCAACTTGTGTGCAACATGCCAACTACGAAAGTAGCATGACGATTATAGCACAAAATGGCACCGTCAAATTAGGAGGACAATACATGAACGAAGTCCAGTTCTGCGATATAAAAAACTATACAATGCAGGAGCTGCCTCAATCTAATCCCGCTAATGATTATGGGGAATTCAAAGGGTCAGCGGCAAATCATCAACACATCATTCAGAATGTGGTGGACACATTGCTTGCAAGAACAAAGATCACCACCAACGCAATGGAGGGCATGAAGGTGATTGAAATGATTGAACGTATGTATCAATCTTCACCACGTCATTTGAGGCCGGGAGTTAAATCACATCATACCACGAACTAAATTCTCTGAAGAAAAAACTGACATCAGTTCTGCGCAGTGAGTTTGTGAAGAATGTACTCACTTTGATGACCGGTACTGCGATTGGTCAAGGCCTTGCGTTGCTTTTATCTCCAGTCATAACCCGTCTTTTTAGTCCGGCAGATTTTTCATCCTT
>JAYTMF010000557.1:0-11435 GCA_043728755.1 Flavobacteriales bacterium | reverse complement strand
ATTTGATGAAGAGCAGGCAAAACGTTTAGAGAGAAGAATCAAACGCGATCAATTCGACTTCAACGATTTTGTCGAGCAAATAGGACAGATCAAGAAAATGGGTAGCATGAAAGATCTGATGGGAATGATTCCGGGAGTAGGCAAAGCGATGAAGGATGTAGAGATCAACGACGATGCATTCAAATACCTCGAAGCCATGATTCAAAGCATGACGCCGAAAGAAAGATCGAATCCTTCTTTGCTCAATGGTACGAGAAAGCTGCGTATAGCAAAGGGTTCCGGTAGAAATATCGAAGAGGTGAACAAACTCATGAAGCAGTTTGAACAAACGCGGCAAATGATGAAGATGATGACCAACAAGACGCAGATGATGCAGATGATGAAGCAGATGAAAGGTTTGCGTCCGGGTCAGATGGGATAGTTTTTTTCATTTGATATCTGTGTTTCACTCCATGCAAAATTTCAATCAATGACGGATTCAACTACCAAATCTTTGAACGCTCTTTTTGAAACACGGTACACCTTACCTGGTCAAACTAGGTATTACCACGGCAAAGTGCGCGATGTATATTCTATCGGAAAGGATGTGTTGGTGATGGTGGCCAGCGATAGGATTTCGGCGTTTGATGTCGTTCTTCCGCGCGCTATTCCTTTCAAAGGACAAGTCCTCAATCAGATTGCTGCGCATATGCTGGACGCCACAGCCGATATTGTTCCCAACTGGAAACTTGCATCGCCGGATTTCAATGTAACCATCGGACATCATTGCAAACCTTTCAAGGTAGAAATGGTGATCCGCGGATATCTCACCGGACATGCCTGGCGAACATATAAAAGTGGAGGACGAATGTTATGCGGCGTTGCGCTGCCGGAAGGACTAAAAGAACACGACCGCTTGCCAACTCCGATCATCACGCCAACCACAAAAGCTTCAGAAGGACACGATGATGACATTGCACGCCAAGAGATTATCGCGCAGCAAATCGTCAGTGAAAGCGACTACGTGATACTTGAAAACTATACACACAAATTATTCGAGCGCGGAACGGATATAGCCGCAAAGCATGGATTGATTCTCGTTGATACCAAATATGAATTTGGAATGCGCGGGGAAGAAATTCTGCTCATGGATGAGATTCACACTCCTGATTCATCACGCTATTTTTTCAGTGATGGATACGAAGAACGGCAGGCGAGAGGCGAGCAGCAAAAGCAACTCAGCAAAGAGTTTGTGCGTGAGTGGCTCATTGAAAATAATTTCATGGGAAAGGAAGGTCAAACTGTTCCAACCATGACCGATGAATTTGTATTGTCTGTTTCCGATAGATACATCGAACTCTACGAACTTGTTACAGGAGAGAAATTCGATCGACAGGATTACACGGCAGCAGAAGATCGCATTGAAAAAAACATTCTGAAGTATCTAGCTGAAAATTGAAAACTGCGATTGTGCAGTGGATCTCACCACCGTCTTGCGTGAAGTACAGTCTTTGTCAATAGGATAAAAATCGCGATCAGTGCAAGAAAATAAACCACATCGCGCGAGTCGATGAGGCCAAGACTAAGCGACGCATAGTGATCTTGCATCCCCAGTTTCATGATAAAATTATCGAGCGAACCAAAGAGATCGAACGATGCCAGCGATTGAAATCCTGTGTACATAAAAAAGCAGAGCATGGCTGCAACGAGGAAGGAAACGATTTGATTGTTGGTGATGCTAGAAGCAAATATTCCAATGGCCAGATATCCTGAAGCCAGCAGAAGCAGGCCGATATAAGAACCCCATGTTCCGCCGCTGTCAATGTTTCCGACAGGACTTCCCATAAAATAAACGGTGAGATAATAAAGGAGGGTAGGCAACAACGCTATGACCACAAGCAGTAATCCTGCGAAATATTTTGCAAGGATGATTTGTAAATCAGTGAGTGGTTTGGTGAGCAATAGCTCAATGGTTCCCGATCTTTTTTCTTCCGCGAAAGAGCGCATCGTCACCGCTGGAATCAGAAACATAAACACCCAAGGTGAAATGAAGAACAAGGTGTCGATACTAGCGAACCCCATATTCAGTACGTTGAAATCTCCTTCGAAGATCCACATGAACAATCCTGTAATAAGGAGGAAAACACAGATTACCACATAACCGATCAGCGAACTGAGAAAGGTGCGTATTTCTTTAGAAAGCAATGCCAACATATCGATCCATCTGCCGCAACTTCCAAAGTCGCGTATTTATTAATTTACATTTTCAAAATTTAAACCCAATAAAAAAACTGTCCTCATCTGCATTTAATCTCCCCTCTACACGAAGTATGAACGATGCACTAAGAACACCTCCACCAAAATCCTTCCCTCTTCGGAAATAAAAAACGCGTCACATCTCAAGCAGTTCATCCACGGTCCATGCCTCAGCCGGCGCACCGAACATCACTTTCACCAGCGGCCATACCGTGGCGAAAGTATCCGAATAACGATAATCGTCAAGGTGTTTTTCGTTATCCCACTTGCTATAGGTAAAGAAAACATAACGCTCCTCTTGATCTCTCAGAAGAGCGAGGTGCGAACAACCCTTGGCATTTCGGATCTGCGTTTTAAACTGCTCAAATATTTTGAGGAAGTCTTCAATGCATTCACTCCGCAGCGTCATTTTCACTATTCGTGTTACCATAAAAATCAATTCTGATCATATCACCGATTTGCAATCCGAAGAGATCTGAAGCACCTCCGCCGTGGTTGCTGGCACCGCCATGTATAGCGATCATCAGCAAATCATTGGAAGCCCACATGGCCAGTCGTTCACCTTCCAGAACATCAGAATAGTTATCACTGATTTTCGAGATGGCAAACCCGGCACTCTTGAACTGTATGGCAAACATGCGCTTTCTTGCGGTACTTTCGAACATTTGTCGGGAAATATTTGTGTAGACATTGCCGTAGTGATCGATGTATTCCACTCTTCCCTTGAACAAATCCTCTTCGACCATGATACCCGGTGTGAAGGCATGCTGAAACGAATCCGTTCTCTTTCCCAGAAATTCCGGCGCACCGCCTTTGGATATATGCGCTGCTGCAGTGGCGAAAACACCACGCATTGGAAATTTCCATTCGTTGCCCTGCGGAATGTTGATCTCGTATATATCCTCCGGCTCGCTATCAAAAATCAATGCGAAGATGCCGTTGTCAGCGGCGATGAAATAATGTCCGAGATACTGAATCACCAAGTGCGATTGTTGCGCGTTGAATTCGGGATTGATACCTATGACGTGCACGGTGCCCAGTGGAAACTGTTGCCACACACTGCGCAACAGGAAAGCAGCGGAGTTGATGTCGAACGATCGCACGTTGTGAGAAATGTCGACAATCGTCGATTGCGGTGCTTGCGTATATATCGCAGCCTTGACCGCCGCCACATAATGGTCGCGCAATCCCAAATCTGATGTCAAAGTGATGATTCCCAATGGCTTCCTTAACGGCTCTGTAGGCTATAGTCCAAAAACCGAATGTAGAAGAGAATAACGCCTATCCAATAACGTCGGGTTTCATTTTTCCATAGTGGCCGGCTCATAAATATTTCTGGACTTTTGTTGGATGCTCTCTGAACTCTCGAACTCTGAATTTTTTCGCAATCCGTATAGTTAGAAGATTTAGATACCACGTACTTTAGCGACAGCATAATCATTAATAAGGCGAAAACCACTTGATAGAAAAAGAAATCATTCTACCCGAAATCGATCCGTTGGAATTTTTCGGTGCCACCAATAGCAAATTCAAATTTGTACAAAGCCGTTTTCCAAAACTAAAGATCGTTGCACGCGGCAGTCACATCAAAGTGAATGGAGATGAAGCAGAGATCGATCGTTTTGAATTGATACTCGAGCAACTCTTCGCTCATCAGGGTAAATACAATTCACTTCCTATGAATACCATCGAGAATATTCTCGACGGACATCCGCAAGAAAAGTCTCCGCACTTCACAAGTGGAGATGGCGTACTTGTTTTTGGTGCCGATGGAAATAAGATCATGGCGCGCACACTCAATCAGAAAAGACTGGTGGCCGCAATGGACGATCACGACATGGTCTTCGCTGTTGGTCCTGCTGGTTCGGGTAAAACGTATACTGCGGTGGCACTCGCCGTTCGCGCATTGAAAGAAAAACAAGTGAAGCGCATTGTGCTCACGCGTCCTGCGGTTGAAGCAGGTGAAAACCTCGGATTTCTTCCCGGTGATCTGAAAGAAAAACTCGATCCTTATATGCAGCCGTTGTATGATGCGTTGATGGATATGATTCCGTACGAAAAACTCGCAGACTACATTGAAAAGAATGTGATAGAAATCGCGCCACTGGCATTCATGCGCGGGCGAACATTGGACAAAGCATTCGTCATTCTTGACGAGGCACAAAACGCAACCGTAGGTCAGATGAAAATGTTTCTCACCCGTATGGGCCGCGATGCAAAATTCATCATCACCGGCGACGCCACACAGGTCGATCTTCCCAACCATCAACTCAGCGGACTGTTGCGCTCGGTTGATTTACTCAGAGATGTTGAAGGCATTGCCATCATCGAACTCACCGGAGCAGATGTCGTACGTCACAAATTGGTGAAGCGGATCATTGATGCGTTTGAGAAGAAGTAACGGGGCATTTGCGATTTGTGTTTTTTGATTTGAGGGATGACGCCGGTCTGCGATACGATTTAGAACCAACTTTATTACTGCCAATATTCTAGACCTTCGGTTAGTTTAAAAAATAAAACCGATGAAAAATGAAAAAGACGAGACGAAAATTCACGGCAAAATTTAAAGCGACCGTTGCCATTGATGCCATGAAGGATTGAAAGCGGAGATAGCTTATTTAGAAATTGGATTGGACACTTACTGCACGGCTTCACTCACTTCTCATTCCAATACTTCCGATCCATCTCGCGACACTCTTGCATCGATATCGCCATGGCGCTTACGATGTTCTCAGTGGCTTGCACTTCCATTCGCGAGCGGATGAATGGACCGAAATAAAAGAAGTCCTGCTTGTTGCCTTCTTCAAATCTTGAAAGGGAATTTTGCAACTGCGCCATCATCGATTCGAAATCCTTGAACTTCAATTCAAAATTGCTCACGGGTTGGTAGGCGGCGAAAAAATCTGCCCCCTTTTGTGTGGGGAATCTATTTTTCAGATCCGATTTTTGTCGCGCAATCATTCTGCCCATTTCCATCAGTGAGTCTTGCCATTGTGTGACGGCCTTGTCGATGAGAATAGTGTAATCAGGAAGCCCAAGTCTTCTGATGTTGTTCGCTGTGACGAGCGAATCATAAGTTTTACGCAACGCCTCATAGTTTTCGGCTTTTGCATTTTGAATTGCAGGAAGTGATTTTTGCGACACATGCAGTCGCGCAATCATAGAATCATCCGCTGCGGTTACTTTCTTTTTTTTCTTATTGCCGTGGCAGAATTTTTTGACGTCGTAATAAGTGCTGTCATATGTGATGCGCGCCACGATTACTTCATTCGCCGATTGGAACATCAAATGAAAAAGGCTGTCGAGGTCCTTGTATGGCACGCCTTCAGGTTGAGTAGTCACTTGCATGAGGTCCTGGTGAAAGATTCGCAACTGAAAAAAATTGCCCGACACTTCACTTTCTTTTCTCATCAGCGATACGCGCGTGCTGTCGGCTTCCTGCAGCAGCGCTGTCGTCGAGATCCTAGTCGCACACGAAGTGAATAAGATGAAAACAAGTATGTAATACATTCTCATCGGATGCGATCGACAGATTTCACCAATCGATCATCTTGCCTGATAGCACGAACGGCAAGTATATTCAGAAAGAACGAAGCGAAAGCAAGGAAAAATGAAATTCCCGGTTTAAAACCGTCACCAAATATTTTTGCAGCATTCATAAAATACAAAGCCATCAGCACGAATGAAATCGCGTAGAGAACAAAGGTCAAACGAATGACAGCCATCTGGCGTTGACGATTGCCATACATGAAAATGGCCATCAGCGTGATTGTCGCTCCTATGGACATGGGGATGGCGAAGTAATAATGTTGCACACCTTCCATCAATGCACCTTGCACTTCCAGTGTGCGATAAGCGAAAAGCTCATACGATTGCAGCGTGCCAAAGGGAAAGTAATACGTTGCCGCGAACAGCAGTACGGAGAAAAATAGAAAGAGTGATTGTTTGCGTTGAATCATTTGTGTAATGTTGAATTGATTTGATAAATGTAAATTAGCATTTAACCGTTTTCTTCTTTTTGGTGTGCGAACCCCGGGCGATCATTTTGGCAATATAACTTACCGCTTCAGGCACCTGACATGACGTGTCGCCCATATCAACGGTGAGCACACCGTATGCTTTCGAAATCTTTTTTGCGTGTTCTGTGAGTGAAGGAACATAACCGCCAGCACTGATCACAAAATTATTCATGCAATACCTTACACGATTGGGTGCTTGGTGAATGTCTTTGCCGATCATATCGAGAAGCGTTTTTAATTCTTTTATGTCGAGATTGGCATCCGGTGTTAGTGCGAGGTAGTTGCTATAAGTGTTCCAACCAGTACAAGCAATTTTTTCTTTCTTCGACTTGATCCATTTCTGTGCTAGCTCCAGTGCAAATGGACTTTCCGCAGTTGTCCAGGCCACGGCAAACTCGCTGATCATAGGCCATGTGGCTTTTTCTGCCCAGTCTTCCAACTGCTTCTTCGTCATTTTTTGTGGTTCCGAAATCAATCCTGCGAGATACATCGCATCGGAAATTCCGGTATCGAAAAGTTCGAGGGCAAGTTGATGATTGCGCTTCACTTTTTTCTCGATTGTTTTCAAATCACCAACTTTCACACCGAAGATTGGTTCAGGTGCGCCATGTCTTAAAAAAGTATTCTTTGTACTCGCGGTGCCCATTTTTTTTAGCTCCTCGAGAATTTCTTCTGTCGTCATGCCATTATGTTTTCTTCAAGAATTTGATACTCGACATTTCTATTGCGCAGGTATCGTATCACTTTGTCGTAGCAACCTTTTTCTCTTCCAACATATTCCGGTGGACATATTCCTTTTCTTGCGAAGTGACCTTTTAATACCAAGTCTGCAACAGCACTGCACGTATATCCTGTGGTACGCGCCATGGAGATGGTTTCGCTTTTGCGATCATATCTATCTGCGAGGTGATAAGTAAACTTCTTCTTGTTTCCGTCCAGCTCACCATCAATGATGATGCGCATGATCGTAAAATCTTCTTCCCCGGGTTTCAATTTCCATGCAGGAAAAAGCAACGCTGAAGTTAAGTCAACAGGTCTGATTTTTTGTCCTTTCACATCGATTTCCTCATATGAAAAGAAGCCGGCAGCACGAAGAACTTTGAGGTATTCAATACAGCCGGGATAGCGCAATGTTTTCTCCAGCATATCCGGTATATGCGGCATGGTTTGAATCAGTGATCGCAGTCCATCGCTATTCCAGCTTTCAAGTGTGCCAATGCCGGGGAAGGCAATCAATTCCGCTTCACTCAACGCTTCCCGAATGACGACCTGACCATTTTGAACATAGCGTGCAGGACGAATATACTCTTCAATGACATCGATAGGTGAGAATACCGCTTTGTATTCCCATGGCCATTCGCGAAGCACAGGCAGACCACCCACAAGGCATTCATAGCTGGTCACTTTCATCTGTGCATCGTGATAGCCGAGGATAATATTTCCCATGCCCGGTGCAACGCCACAATCGGTCACCACGGTCACTTTGTTTTTCTTGGCCAAGTCATCGAGGCGAAATGCGTCTTCGGGAAAGAAGGAAATATCGACCATGTTTTTTCCGGCATTGATTACGTGCTCCACAGTGCTGTAGCCCATGAAGCCGGGAACCGCGCCCAGCACGAGATCAAATCCACTAATGGCTTTGCGCAATGCTTCGCCATTCGACATGTCGAGTTTCTTTGTCGCAATGCCTTCGTTCTCCATGCGATGCAGCGCGCCTTCGTTGATGTCAGCCGAAGTGACATCATACAGCGGTTTCATATCCCTGGCAATGGCAGAGCCTACGAGTCCGGCGCCGAGAACGATAACTTTTTTGCTCATTCAATCAAAATTTTGGTGTTGCAAGAATAACAACACACACGTGCAATGCTATTTTGAATCGCATCAGATCGCCAATTTCCTCAACAGCGGACTGCATCTATAGCGGTCTTCCCGATAATGATTGTATAGATCCTCGAGCAACTGCATGCATTTTTTTAGCCCGATTTCTTTTGCCCAGGCAATCAAGCCTTTCGGGTAATTCACGCCATTGGTCATGGCCAGATCAATATCATCCTGAGATGCAATTCCATAATAGGCTGTATCAAACGCTTCATTGATGAGCATTACGAGAATGCGAAGTCCAATTTCCTGACGAAGAACAATATTGTCGGAAGGTGCGACTGAGAAAGCTTCCGGTGCATAATCGTAATACCCTTTGCCGGATTTACGGCCCAGCCAGCCGGCTTCGTTTAATTTTTTCTGAACTGAACTTGGGCGATAGCGCGGATCATAATAGAAGGATGCAAAGACGCTTTCCGTCACAGCATAGTTGACATCGTTGCCAATAAGATCCATCAATTCGAATGGCCCCATTTTGAAGCCAAGGTCACGCATGCTTTGATCAATAGTGGAGTAATCCGCAAATCCTTCTTCGAAAATTCGTAGTGCTTCTCCGTAGAAAGGACGTGCCACTCGGTTGACAATAAATCCAGGAGTGTCCTTACAAATCACCGGGGTTTTTTTCCAAGAGATGGCCCATTCCTTGACTTGCTCAGCCACCTGCAAATCAGTTTGCAAGGCGGGAATGATTTCCACCAACGGCATCACCGGTGCCGGATTGAAAAAGTGAATGCCAACGACCCTTTCCGGCTTTTTACAAGCGGAAGCAATGGCTGTAATGGACAGCGAAGAGGTATTGCTTGCAATGACGCATTTAGCGCTGACAACAGATTCTATATCCGCGAAGACTTTTTTCTTGACATCCAGATTTTCGACGATGGCTTCAATCACGAGGTCGCTGTCGACCATCGATTTGAAGCGAATGTCAAATGAAATGCGCGACATGATTGTGGTAACTTCAGCTTCTGTGATTTTACCTTTTTCAACCAAACGCCCAAAAGTGGCAATGAGTCCCGCCTTCGATTTTTCAAGCGCCTCAGGACGCGTGTCATTAAGTAGGACATCATGTCCAGCTTGGGCAACCACTTGAGCGATACCGCTGCCCATAGCACCGGAGCCAATAATAGAGATTTTCATACTGTGTTTTTTATCGCCACTAAGTTGAGAAGGGAAGGGACAATTCCGAATGATTTCTTTAGAAAATGTGCAACTTGAATTCGAACGAGCAAAAACGTTTTCTGCTTTAGGATAAATTCATAGACATGGAGGAATTCGAAAACGGATATGGCTATGACTGACCTGGACCTAGGACAAGAGAAAGAGCGTCATTCTGATTTTTTACATGAGCGGCCGCAATATTCTGCCATTCCTTGCTTTCTTCGCGGATAATTTAGAAATAATGAAAAGGATTCTTTGTGGTTCAGCGCTGGTTTTGATCGTCAATCTTTCGGGATTTTCTCAGTCATCAGACAGTGCGCACATCCATGATGGTAATAGTTTCAACGCTTGGCACATGCTTGACAACAGCATTGACGGCATTCCGGGAATTGGAGCAGACAGAGCATACAAGGAATTACTTGCAGGCAAAAAATCGACTCCCGTGGTTGTAGCCATAATTGACAGCGGCACGGAATCGTTTCATCCGGATCTGCAGGCTAATATCTGGACAAACAAAAAAGAGAGCGCCGACAATGGAATAGACGATGATGAGAATGGTTATGTGGATGACATTCATGGCTGGAGTTTCATCGGTGGCATTGGTGGAGATGTCTCCATCGACAATCTTGAATTCACCCGTATTTATCGCGAACTGAAGAATAGATTTGGTGGAGTAGTGGATGCCAAAAACATCAAATCTGAAGACAAAAAAGATTATGCCCGATACCTCAAATTGCAAAAGGAATATGATCGTCGATCAAAAGAAGCTGAGGAAAACCTCATGGACTACGTGATGATCGAAATGTTTTATTCCAATGCAAAGCAGAGTATAGCTACAGCTCTTGGGAAAGAGGATTACACCCTCGAGGAAGTGATGGCGATTGAAGCCAAGGATGAGTTTATGAGCGCTGCCCAGGGTATGGTGGCTCTCGGAATGCAGCAGGATCTGAACGCCGAGATTGCCGATGGCAAGAAGCACTTTGAAGCGTTAGCGAAATTTCAGTTGAATCTGGATTTTGATCCGCGTTACATGGTTGGTGACAATTACAATAAGGTGGACGAAAGACATTATGGCAACAACCATATCGATGGTCCGGAGAGCGAGCATGGCACGCATGTCGGTGGAATCGTTGGTGCTGTTCGGAATGATTTTGGAATGAATGGCATCGCTGACAATGTGCAGCTTATGATTATCCGCACGGTGCCAAACGGGGATGAACGCGACAAAGACGTAGCCAATGCTATTCGATATGCAACTGATAATGGCGCTCGTGTCATCAATATGAGTTTTGGCAAAAGCTATTCACCACAAAAAGTTGCTGTAGATGAAGCTGTGAAGTATGCTGAGAGCAAAGGCGTATTGCTTATTCACGCTGCAGGAAATGACGCAAAGAACATTGATGTTGAATTCAATTTTCCAACGGACAAATATGTGGATGGTGGGTATTGTTCAACATGGATTGAAATTGGCGCAAGCAATATGAGCGTTGACAATCTGATGGCAGATTTTTCCAACTATGGAAAAAAGTCAGTGGATGTTTTTGCTCCGGGTGTCGACATTTACAGCACGGCGAACGACAACCAGTACAAAGACAACAGTGGCACCAGCATGGCGGCACCTGTCGCATCAGGAGTCGCAGCTACATTGATGAGTTACTTCCCGGATCTTTCCGCAATAGACATTAAAGACATTATGTTGAAGAGCGCAACACGCTACCCGAACGCAGTGACCACTACTCATGTCGAGAGAAACAAAATGGGGAAATTCTTCATGAAGATTTTCATTAGTAAAAAGAAGAACGAAGAAAACGCACCTGCTCGCCGCGAATTCAAATCCAAAGATGTCAAATTCAAAGAATTTTCTGTAACAGGTGGCGTGGTGAATTTGTATGAAGCCGTGAAGATGGCGGAAGGTTGGAAGAAGTAAACGATCGTGATGAATGTCGTTTACGATTCAAAACGGAACGTCATTTGGAATTCAACTTCTCCGTGAGCGATTCCGAGGCCGCGTTCAGCATCTCAAACACTTCTTCAAATCCATCTGCATCACCAAACCATGGATCGGGAACTGCCCGGTCTTGTTCAGGCCAGACTTCGTTGAGATACATTTTTACTTTGCGTTTTTCATCATCCGTTTTTGCAAGT
>JAYTMF010000556.1:0-1498 GCA_043728755.1 Flavobacteriales bacterium | reverse complement strand
TTGCTTGCCCATGCCAGATTGGTGGATACCACTCACGTTGATGCAAGTAAAGTTTTTATTCTTTCAACAGTAAAAATCAAAAACCTTTCGAACAAGGCTATGATGGAATACACTCTTGTTGCGGAAAATGAAGCCAATCTTGCCGAGAAGAAAATTTCTGTTGATTCACCAATAGGCAAAGGATTGCTTGGAAAGAAAGTGGGAGATGTTGCCGAAGTTCAGATTCCCGCAGGAAAGGTCCAGTTTGAAATCATAGAAATCTCGCGATAATGGCGACTGTTTTCTCACGCGTCGTCACTGGAGAGATTCCTTGTCACCGGATCGCAGAGAATGATAAATTCTTGGCGTTTTTGGACATCACACCAATAGCCGAAGGTCATACGCTGGTGATACCCAAAGTAGAAGTCGATTATTTTTTCGATCTGGAGGATGACTTGCTTCGTGAGATAAACCTCTTTGCGAAAGATGTTGCGGTCAAACTGAAAAGAGCTATTCCGTGTCGAAGAATCGGTGTCGCTATTGTTGGTCTGGAAGTGCCACATGCTCATGTTCACCTCATTCCGCTCAACACGATGAAGGATATCAATTTCAGTGGTGAACGATTGAAAATGACTACTGAAGAATTCGCATTGCTGGCAGAAAAGATCAGAACGGCTTAAAACCTGTTTTATGAATCGCCCTTAAATATTACCGCTTGCTTTCATTGCTGCATATTCTTTGGCGAAATAAGAGAGAATAACATCAGCACCGGCACGGTGTATACTCAGGAGCATTTCCGGCATGGCTCTATCGTATTGAATCCAGCCTTTTTCTCCGGCGGCTTTTAACATCGCAAATTCTCCACTGACATTATAGGCCGCAATGGGCAATTGGGAATTTTCTTTCAATAGATGGATCACGTCGAGATAACATAGCGCGGGTTTCACCATCAGGAAATCGGCTCCTTCTTGCTCATCAAGCCGTGCTTCAATCAATGCCGCTCGCTTATTTGCCGGATCCATCTGGTATGTTTTTTTATCGCCAAACTTTGGAGCTGAATCAAGCGCATCGCGAAATGGACCATAAAAGGCGCTGGCGTATTTTGCAGTATAGGACATGATGCTGGTTTCTGTAAAACCATTTTGATCGAGTTCGTTTCTGATATGTCCAACCCTTCCATCCATCATATCGGATGGTCCGATAATGTCAATGCCCGCCTGCGCTTGTGCTACGGCCATTCTACTCAAAATGGGCAATGTGCGGTCATTCAGAATTTTTCCGTTTTCTACATAGCCATCATGTCCATCACTGCTATAAGGATCCATCGCAACATCGCTCATTAGACAGCATTCCGGAAAGCGTTGCTTGATTTCACGGATACTGCGGAGATAGAAATTCGTATCATCCCAACTATAAGTGGATTCTTTGTCTTTATGCTGATCTTCAACAGCCGGAAATAAAACGAAAGAGCGAATTCCAAGTTTCATACATGATTCTATCTCCTTCAAAAGTAGATCTT
>JAYTMF010000555.1:0-1377 GCA_043728755.1 Flavobacteriales bacterium | reverse complement strand
CTCCCACAGTGTCATTGTCCAACACGGAAACCACCGTGTCGATTGTTGAACGTATGAGCTCCGCATTGTTCAAAGTATCCAGTTCCTGTTCAAGTCCAGTCTGATCGACATCTTCCAGTTCCGCCTTCTCCAATTCGGCAAGTTGAAACTGCAAAAAATCCATCTCTTGTCGCATGTGCGCTTCATTACTGAGCGCTTCGTCGAGTTCTTTTTTCCAGACTTTGTATTGTTCGAAACTAAGTTTATAGTCTGAGATGAGTTGCTGATTTCCGGCGAAAGCATCGACCACAGAAAATTGAAAATCGCGTTGACCGAGCAGTGAATTTTCGTGTTGGCTGTGGATATCCACCAAAAGTTCTCCAAGCGATTTCAGCGTAGCAAGCGCCACGGGAGTATCATTGATGAATGCTCGACTTTTCCCACCCGGTGCTATCTCCCGACGAATTGAGGTCAGTGCTTCATCATCCAGATCATTCACCACAAAGAAATCATGTAAGCCATATCCTGTGAGATCGAACTGGGCTTCAACAATACACTTCAACTTTTCATCTCTGATCGCCTTGGTATCTGCCCGTTCCCCGAGAAGCAAACCAAAAGCACCGAGCAAAATCGACTTTCCGCTGCCCGTTTCACCGGTGATAGCGGTCATTCCCTTGTTAAATTGAAGATCGACATGATCGATCAAAGCATAATTGGATATAGAGAGACTCTTCAGCATAATAATTCTTCAAATTTCTGATTTCGCCGGGAAAATGCGCTGAACATTTATTCACATTTGGAATAAATATTCCGCAATAGAGAAAGACTCTTGAAATGCGTGGCCTGCACATGCACAACCGACACAATGCGACATCTACTGAAGTATCTTGTCGTACTTACCGATATTACCGGGATCCATGAGTTTACAGGTTTCCGCAATGGGCTGCTTCTCTTCTAATGGAACCGGCTTGTAAATGCTTACGATTTCGTCGCCCTTCGCATAAAAGAAGATCTGCATATTATAAGATGACGGTTTGATTCTGTGCACACTTTTCAACTCTTGCAAAGCTGCCGACATCGTTTGTCTGGCCAGCGTTGGATTTATATACATCTTGTCGAGGCCTTGTCGGTGATACTCATAAAGGCATTCGCGAATTGGCTTAAATGTCTGGGTGAGAATATTTTCTATCAACCAGAATCTGTTCTGTCTTCCCTTCTCATTGCTTCGCCAACCCGGCTCAGCAGCATTCTGTGCATTGTTGACGATAGTTTGACAAGTGAGATAGTGATCCGTTCCACCTTCCATTGAAAATGTGTCGTAATCCATCGCGAGGATTAGATTGGCGTAAAAGGCCAACACGCTGCTCAGGTTGTCACGATGCTGATCATTGCTCCATT
>JAYTMF010000554.1:0-2184 GCA_043728755.1 Flavobacteriales bacterium | reverse complement strand
TTTTTAGGTTCTGACAATGATTACTTAGAACAAAGAGTAGAATTTATCTTATAGATTGAGTGTATGTTGGTTGTTATGGCGGTGAAGCGTTTAAACGCATCACTTTTGATTTATTGTGTCGGAGACAAAATTATTTATTCCGATGATCAAATATAGGAAAGATTTCATTCAACCTAGACTTTTCAAAAAAATAGTAGCGGATGTCGCTGGTAATACAGTTGTTAAACGCATCGCGAAATAATAGCTTCACACGATGCCGGAATGCTACGTCGTCTGAATTAATTTTGAACATCGCATCACATCCGCTGTTTCATTGCCAACTTTGGCGTCTTCTATGGCTTCTACAAATAAAGAAAAAAAAAATAGCGTTCCCGACCATCAAACTGCGCACTTGAATACGCTTGATCCCAAGAAATTCATCATCATAAAGGGTGCGCGGGTTCACAATCTGAAGAATGTATCTGTAGCTATTCCACGGGGTAAACTCACGGTTATTACCGGGCTGAGCGGATCAGGAAAGTCTTCGCTTGCATTCGATACACTTTTTGCAGAGGGTCAACGGAGATATGTGGAAAGCCTCAGTAGTTATGCGCGTCAGTTTTTGGGTAGGCTGGATAAACCGGATGTGGATGCGATCATCGGCATCAGTCCGGCGGTGGCCATCGAACAAAAAGTAACAAGCCGCACCTCGAGATCTACTGTGGGTACTTCCACAGAGATCTACGATTACATGAAATTGATGTTTGCGCGCGTTGGAAGAACTTATTCTCCGATCAGTGGAAAAGAGGTGAAGCGCGATAAAGTGGAAGACGTCGTGAACTTTATTACCGGACACCCCGAAGATGCGAGATTCCTCATTCTTGCTCCTATAGAAAAAAGCAAAGACAATAAGAAGAAACTAGCGGTACTTGTTCAGCAAGGTTTTTCACGCATCATGCTCAATGGAGAAATGGTGAACATTGAAGAATCCATCAGCAAAGTGAAGAACAGCGATCAAATGTCTATTGTGGTTGATCGTGTAACGGCAAATAAGGAAGATGAAAATGTATCGCGCATTGGTGACAGTGTCGAGAGTGCATTTTTCGAAGGCATTGGAATTTGTATCATTCACGAAGTAGATATAAAGAAGGATCATTTGTTTTCTTCAAAGTTTGAAGCCGACGGAATAACTTTTGAAGAGCCATCGGTCAATCTCTTCTCTTTCAACAATCCTGTTGGCGCATGTAAAACCTGTGAAGGTTTTGGAAGCGTGATTGGTATTGATGAGAACCTTGTAATGCCAAACAAAAAACTCAGTATTTATCAGGACGGTGTTGCATGCTGGAGAGGTGAAACGATGGGCGAGTGGAAAAATCAACTCGTATACAATGCAAAGAAGTTCGATTTTCCTATCCACAAACCCATCTCAGAACTGACACATGCACAGCGCGATTTTCTCTGGAAAGGAAACGAACATTTTAGCGGATTGGATAAATTCTTCAGCTTCCTCGAAAGTGAGTCATATAAGATTCAATACCGTGTGATGCTGAGCCGCTATCGCGGAAAGACAAAGTGTCCTGAATGTAAAGGCACGCGCCTTCGAGGCGATGCCAACTACGTTCGCATTGATGGCAAAAGCATTTCAGATCTGGTGAATATTTCTATTGGCGATTGCCTTCATTTTTTCAATCACATTCATTTGAATGCGTTGGATGAAAAGGTCGCCAAACGTTTGCTAACAGAAATCAGAAACAGATTGAAATATTTGTGCGAGGTTGGTTTGGAATACCTCACGTTGAACAGACTTTCGAATACGCTCAGCGGCGGTGAATCGCAGCGTATCAATCTTGCAACCAGTCTTGGAAGTGCGCTTGTTGGTTCTATGTATATACTCGATGAGCCAAGTATAGGACTTCACACTCGTGATACTTTGCTATTGATACAAGTTTTAAAAGAATTGCGTGATCAGGGCAACACAGTCATCGTTGTTGAGCATGACGAAGAGATCATGCGATCGTCGGATATGCTCATCGACATGGGTCCTGAAGCCGGCACACTGGGCGGTCACGTTGTTTTCCAAGGACACATCAACGAGCTTATCGCAGATGGCTCCAGCCTCACTGCAGAATATCTGCGAAGAGAGAAAACCATTGCATTCAAAAGCAAGCGTAAGCCGGGGAAAGACAAAATCATCATTCGCGGAGC
>JAYTMF010000553.1:0-1909 GCA_043728755.1 Flavobacteriales bacterium | reverse complement strand
CTCACACGATATGAGCCATTGAACTTTGCAGGATATTATCGCCCACGCAATGAGAAAAGTCCGCTTGATCTCACCGCCACCATCAAAGACCTTGATCTATCATTTATCAATGCGTTCATGTCGCCGGGAATTATTGAACTCAGTGGTTTTGTAAGTGGTACAATGTCGATAACCGGTACGCCTGAATCGCCGCGACTTGAATCTGATGCATTGCTGAAGGAAGCCTCTGTCTTCGTTCATTACCTCAATACCCGATATTTTATTGAAGAACATGTTGGTGTGTATCCTGACATGTACACCTTCGACCATATCCGCATCAGAGATCAGGAAGGCAACAAGGGATATCTTACCGGCCAAATGCTTCACAACAATTTCGCGAAATGGAATTTTGATATCCTCATCGAGATGGAGGAACCGATGCTTACGTTGAATACGACAGAAGAACTTAACTCCATGTATTTTGGAAAGGCCTATACAACAGGCAATGTGAATATTTATGGTTATGATTCAAATCTGGAGTTCGACATTGCGCTCCGATCGGAAAAAGGAACGACACTTTCCATGCCTATGGGTGTTTCGTCGGAACAGACATTTGAGAATTTCGTGCAATTCATCAACGTTGGCGACTCTGTAACGGAACAATTGCACAATCTGTCCGGCATCAAATTGAATATGAACTTTGAAATTACTCCCGAAGCAGAATTTCAAATCATCTTTGATCAAAGTGTCGGCGATGTAATGAAAGGCGTAGGTTCAGGCCATATAAACATGGAGATCAACAATCTTTCAACGTTTACCATGTACGGACAAGTGGAGGTTCTCCGAGGATCCTATCTATTCACGTTGAAGAATCTCATCAATAAAGAATTCATCATCAAACCCGGAGGAACGATCAGTTGGTATGGAGATCCATTTACGGCTGAATTGGACATCAGAGCCATCTATAAAGTGAGTGCATCACTTTATGACCTCATTCCTGATCCAAGCTATCAGAATGGACAGCGCGTGCCGATCAATCTCGGTATGAATCTCAAAGGCAAAATGTTTAATCCGGGTATTGATTTCACCATTGAACTACCCACGGTTGATCAAGTGACCAGGAGCCGTGTTGACGCCATCATCAGCACTGAACAAGAGCGCAATCGACAAGCATTTGCACTGCTTGTATTGCGACGATTTGTAAGCCCTCCAAATGTGGCCACTGAACACAATAGTACCAATGCAATCGCAGCGAATGGCACAGAGCTGCTGTCGAACCAGATCTCCAATTGGCTCAGTCAGATCAGCGATGACTTCAATCTTGGGTTTAATTATCGCCCGGGAGATGACATCAGCAATGAAGAGATCGCACTGGCTTTGAGCACGCAGTTGTTCAATGAACGCCTCAGCCTGAACAGCAATGTAGGCGTTTCGCGCAACAACGGAGCTTCAAACAATCAATCTACATCCAACCTTATTGGTGACATTAGAATCGAATACAAAATCACTAAAGAAGGTAAAATTCGTGTGGTGATGTATAACGAAAGCAATGACTTCAGGATCGCGAATACGCAGCAAAGTCCATATACTCAGGGTGTCGGCATTATCTATCGCGAAGACTTCGACAATTTTGGAGAACTGGTTGATCGCTTCAAGAAATTATTGAAGGGCAAAGAAAAAGATTCGGTTCGATAACATATCTCAACCAACTTTGCAAAAGAGAAGATCAACAAATGCTCACAGACAATCACGGCCGAAACATCAACTATCTCAGACTTGCTGTCACAGATAGGTGCAATTTGCGCTGTCTATATTGTATGCCTGCCGAAGGTTTGAAATGGGTACCGCGAAAGGATTTGCTGAGCTATGAAGAGATCATGCGATTGCTGAAGATTTTTTATGACCTGGGCATCACCAAACTAGATTTACC
>JAYTMF010000552.1:0-4389 GCA_043728755.1 Flavobacteriales bacterium | reverse complement strand
CTTTCCAGCTGGTACTCGCTGTTGGAACGAATTTGATGATGACATTGTCCCAGTTTCTCGCTGTGAATTGGCGATCGTTTTCGTCATAAGCAACTGTGTCGGAAAGTAGATTTAGGCCATCGAGTTTTGGACCATCAAATTTGAATTTGTTGTAGTTCACGCCAACATCCATCCCATAAAGCGTGCTGTCTTGCAACATCCTTCCATGTAGCAGGATGTCGAAATTCGTTTCGTTGTTCTTGTTGATGTCTACAGTATTTCTGAGGTACATGTCGCCATTGAAGTTGAAGTCGCCCGTATCGCGTTGATATGAGAGAAATGAAACACCACCTCCGATTGTGTTCATCTTTTGAGCGAATTTCAAGCTATCGAATGCAGGGCCTTTGTAATCGTTTTTTAGATCGACCCCATACCAATGGGTCACATTTCTTTCCCAATTGACTTTGCTTACAAGTTGTGTTTTCTTGAAGAACCATTTCCCCCATATTTCTGCTCTATTATCGCTATAACTGTCGGGAATGCTGTCCTTGTCGTCAAGCGGAACACCATCTCCTCGCAGCAATTGATAATGCAATCCAAACGTTCCTTTTTTGGAACGACCATCGGTGTAGTAGAAATCAACGGGCACTGTGTTGTACGTGCCATAACCTGCTTTGATGTAACCACGATAGAGGTATGAAAGTTTTTCATCCACATTGATCTTCGCTGCAGGGATTAATTTAGGCTCAATGAAAACGGCTTTAGGCGTTGGAATGGTCGTGTATTGAATGGTCGTCATTTTCACGATGCTATCGCGGGATTGCGGCCAGATGGAAATTTTGTTGGCATCGCGTAGGAATAATCTTCTGTTGCCTTCAAAGGTTGCGTCGTATGTGAGTGTGGTATCACCTCTCTGCGCGAAAGCGGGAATCGTCACTCCTACGAGGAAGATATATGCAAAATATTTGATGATGATGTGTTTCATTCGGATCAGTTTTTTGGATTCGGTACAAGATCAATTTCGATGTCGTTGTTGGTCTTTGCCGCACCAGGATTTTCCAACGCATCCAGTTGCACTTTTTTCTGATTGGCTTCTGTGATCACCCATGTTTCAGTCACATTATCGAGAATGGCATTGATTGTTGCTCGGGCCTGGAAATAGTCTTTCAGGCCTATGTAGGAATCTGCGAGAAGAAGGAAGCCTCGGTATTTCCATTCCTCGAAGCCAGAATATTTTTCGATGAGTTGAAAAATTTCGGCTTCCGCTTTTTTGAATTCACCCTTAGAAAATAGGCAGAATGCAATACCGTATTTTGCCTCAGCAGCAGCTACACCACCTCGCTTCAACACTTCCTTGTAATCTGTGATCGCGGCGTCATATTGACCATTCTGTTTTGAGATTCTTCCTCTCCACAGATAAGCAGTATTGCGAATCTCATCGGGTGTTGATGGATTTGAGATCACGCGATCTGCATACATTTTAGCATCTGTGAAATTGTTGAGGAAGTAATTACAGCGCAACAAACCGATTTGAGCTTCGAGCACATTATTCTTCAAAACGGCAACAAGTTCCAGATCTCTGTAATGTCCTAAAGCCTGAGAGTAATCTTTGTTGTTGTATGCAATGGTGGCTGCTACAACCAGGCATTCTTCCTGATAATTTGAAGAGCCTTGAGCGATGACGTAGTTGTAATGCTCAAGAGCTTTCACCATATTTTTTTTGTCATAATAACAATTCGCGAGATAGTAATTCGCATCGAGACCATAGTATGCCGGTTGGAATCTGCTGAGGTAGTCAGTCAGCTTGGTGATGGCTGTGGTGCAATCTCCATCTTGCGCATAGCCAACGGCTCGAGCATAAACTTCCTCTTCCACTTCGTTTTTGGAAGCTCCACAAATGGTAACTGCGTCATTCTGGAATTCAGGATCTTCAATCAGCACCGCTTTACAAATGGTGTATGCATCGCAAACCACAGGGTCGCTTTTGTATTTTGATTTAATTGTCACCCATGATTCTTTCACTTTCGAAGTATTTCCTTCTTTCACATAGATCAAACACATGTCTTTGAGTGAGAATTTGGCATACGGTGATACAGCGTGATTTTTCAGTATGTCGTTGTAATATGTTTTGGCATCGCTCAACCTGTTGTCGAGAAGATATGTTTTGGCCAATTCATACTTCGCATCCACTTCGAATTTAGAACCGGGACTTTCAGTAAGAAGATTTTTCAACACCCATGCTTTCTTGTCGCTTTGACCGTCGTAGCCATAACTCATGGCTTTCTGATACATCGCATATTCCTTTCCTGCGGCATCTCCGGCGGCTGCTTTGTCGTAATAAATGATGGCCTGAGAATAACTCTTGGCAACGAAGAAGCAATCTCCAATGCGCATGTATGCGTCGTTCACTTTGCGGGGTTCAATACTTGCGATACCATCCACATATTTTCTGAATGAAGTATTGGCATTGGCATACCATGTGCCTGCAGTTTCAAAGTTGTCTTCTCCATTTGCAAGTTTAAAATAGCTGTAGCCCTGACTGTAATGTGCAAGTCCATAGAACTCGCTATTGTAAGCTCCGGGTTCATTGAGAAACGCGTTGAATCGCTGATTGGCTTTTGGATAATCCTGAAGACGATAACTGATCTCAGCCTTCCAGAATCTGGCGTCAGCGTTCAATGTAGGACTTACCGGATAGGTGAATACTTTATCGAAATTCTTTTCTGCGTCAGTGTATTTTTCTGATTGAAACAATTCTACACCGCGGTTGTATGCAACTACCTGATATGCTTCTTTTATGCGATTGTCTTTGTTCTGAATTTTGTCAAGTGACGCCAATGCCTTTTCATAATTGCGCGTTTTCATGTACACATTCAGGAGAAATTCATATGCTTCATCGCGACGTTTGCTGTTGGGATATTTGTTGAGGTATTCTTCAAACGCGGTGATGGCTTCATGAAAAGGATTGTATGATAATTCAAAAGCGAGTTTGGCATAATTGAACATCGCGTCTTCCTGAATGTCACTGTTGAAGGTCATTTTCGAAGCTTCCTCAAAAGCATTGCGCGCATATTCTTTTTGATCCTGTTTGAGATAACATTCTCCCATATTGTAGGATGCACGTTGATGGAGTTCGTCGTTTACATCATTGCAGTTGGCATACGCCCCAACGGCATTTTTCCATTGGTTGGTTCTGTGATAAGCATATCCAAGTTGGTAATAATCTTCACGCGTAATTTCTGACTTTGGAGTTGCATCGTGGTATTGAAGAAGAAATGGAATTGCTTCAGCGTATTTTTCCTTGATACAATATGAATCGCCGATGAGACGAGCGATTTCAGGAACACGCTTTGTTGAATTCATTGCGGCTTGTTGCAAAGCAATAGGTCCATAACTCAATACTTCATCATACTTTTTTTGTTTGTAATAAATCTGAGTGATGTAGTAAGGAATGATTGGTTGGAAGACGGGATCATTTTCAAGAAATAGAAATCCCTCAAGTGCTGTCTGATAATCTTCTTGCTCGTATGCAATATGAGAGTAGTAATAGGTTGCAGCCGTTTTATAGTCGCTTTCAGCTTGCTTGGCTTCGAAGAGATCAAGGCGTGCGTTGATTTTGTCTCCATTTTCGAAACGCGCATGACCTCGCTTGTATCGGAATTCAATCTTCTCTATTTTACTTAATTCTCTTTCATCCAAAAAATCAAACCACTCAAGAGCTTTGGTGTAATCTCTTTTTTGATAGTTGAAAGTGGCGAGTTTAAAATAGGCGCGTTGTTTCCAAGGAGAGTCAGGATGTTCAAGCACGAATTTTTCGAGTTGATACTCGGCATCTTTGTGAAGAAGATACAGCGCGCAAATGCCGCTGTAGTATTCGGAATTGATCCTCAACGCATGTTGAGGATTCTTCTCGAGTTTGATAAACTCTTCGAATTTTTCTTTTGCCGGAACATATTTTTCGTGATCGAAAAGTTCCAGTGCTTCACGATAGACGCGCGTCTTATCGTAAAGAGCAATGGGAGCCTGTGCCTCTGAAAAAAATGGAATCAGCAGGAGCATCCAGGCAATTAGTGAGTTCTTCATGAGCTGCATGAGTGGATTTTACCAAAGTCCGAATGTAAAATCAGGCCAAACGGACTTGGGAGGTGGATATGAAACTTGCGAACGAGAGAATGTGGAAGGAATTGTTTAGACATATAGTTCTTGGTTCATCGTTCCGAGTACTTCAGCCATGGTTTGACAATCGAAGTTTCACACGACTTTTGATCTAAATAAAAGAGTATGAAACTGTTCACGGCATCACAAATTCGCGCATGGGATCAATTTACGATTGCGAACAAGCACGATTCTTCTTCGGAGTTGATGGAGGTTGCTGCCGAGGCGTGTTTTGGTTATATCAAGGAGATGGAA
>JAYTMF010000551.1:0-3350 GCA_043728755.1 Flavobacteriales bacterium | reverse complement strand
TTGCAATGGTCCACAATGAATCGCCGCTCTTTACTGTGTAAGTTATTTTACCGGGTTCTGTTTTGGCATCTTGCAATTTGCGCGTATTCCTTATTTTTTTCTTATAGATTTCCTTGTCATCGGCGAGAAGAAGAATCTCCTCGTACCTCGAAACAGCCTTTTGATATTCATTTTTTGAAATGAATGTTTGCGCTTCCTGTTCAAGTTTTTTGATCTGTGCAACGAGCTCCTCGCTTTCCGACGTCACAACTTTAGCTTCAGTTAACGGTTTTGTTACTGCAGGCTTCAATTCTATTTCTACAGGTGCTACGTTGCGTATGATCTTCAGACTTTGTCCTCTGGTGATCTTGTTGCTCTTGATACGATTCCACTTCTTGATCTGAGATATGCTTACATGGTATTTTGCGGCTATCTGACCCAACGATTCTCCCCGTTTCACTTTGTGAAAGAGGATCATTTCGGAAATGGCTGTTGGGTCGGTAGCTGGTGTCGTTTTCGGTTGCCAGTTGTAGACACTGTCGCTCAACGCTTCGAATCTGAGCGATGCAACTCTGTCGATCATAAATGGAACACGTCTGTATCCTGTTGGAATGTATGATCCAGTGTACACTGCATTGAATTGTTTGAGGGCTTGACTGTCTTGTTGCAAGATCTCCGTGAGTGCCTGATATTTTACTTCGCGTTCTGCGTTCAGGGGTTCGAACTGAGCCATGATGTCGAAGTAATTGTTCAATTGATTCTCCGCTCTTGTGCTCGCTATCAATTCAGCCATGTATGCGTAAAACTGGATGAATGTATTCATATATTCATCCGTAGCATCCAGCAGATTTTCATGTTGCAAATCGTCTCCCAGATTCTGCGCATTCGGAACACCGCGTTGATACGCTATGAGCGTTCGGAAGGAATCATCTTCGAATTTCTTAGACAATTCAGCCAGATAACCAACAGCGGCATGCGTAGTGAAATCACCTCCCTTTCTTTCATCAATAACGCTATCAACCCGTAAGTGATATTTGCGTGCAACGAGGTAGTCGAGATTCCACAATCCGGTTTTCCCATTTTTATCTTCGTGCGATGCATTGCATCCTGAAAGTAATAGTGGAAGGATTTTGAAGTCGTCATGAATTTGTGCAGCCTGACATTCTCTGCGAAACAAGGGGAAGTACAGATCACATAATGAGATCAAGGCGACATATCGTTTGCAATCTCCACCCGGAAAAATCAGTTGCTTAAAATTTTCTCTATGTTCGGAGGAGATGTAAATGCGTGTATCGAAGAGCCGGCATGAGTCTGAAGGCAGCGTCCACTGAATATTTGAGCCGTTACACTTGAAATGTGAAGCGTTGTTACTTTTCAATTGCTGACTCAGAAACTGATTTTCTGAAATGGCAAAAATATTTTCTTGCTCACCTGTAAAAGTAATTTGCGATAGGGCCTTAAAACTGACCAATACACTTATTGCGATAACCAGGAATTTTCCAAACTTCATAATACAAAAAAAGAAAGGATGTAGGATGCGCAAGACACAAAGTGGATTTTTTTATCAACGCAATTAATACCAATGTGATTTATAAAACAGGCCAATGTTTGAGAAATCATACACTTGTCCATTCGGTATAAAAACGCGCTCTAGAGAAAAAAGATCGCAAGAACGATGAACGGCAATATCACAACGATGTAATACCGGAAGCCAACAAATCAGGGGAAATAATTGATGTATTTCTGGATTCGCTTTTTCAATTTTACAGAGGTGCGTATAACAAGGAGATGAACGATTCATTCATCTGACAAGTAGTTTTGCGTTTTTCAGAATTTGCCTCGGCGCGTTGGTGGTATCAATGCATGAGCAGGTACATGCCTACTACAGTTGTTCCGAACAAAAACCACTTCCGTGTCTTTGTTGCGAATTGATTCAGTGCGATGAGGTTCATATCCGCCAAAAGTCGCTCTTTACATTTCGCTCCGACAGAGAACGTTGAGCAGTTTTCAATGTATCGTGGTGAATAGCGCAATTCAAGAATGTTTGTAAAGTCAACATGCGATGGTTGAAATCTTGCGTTTTGATTTCGTTAACCTGATGATTTTATTATTTCATTTGACGCGTAGTTGAAACCTTATTCGATCAAAGCCGACACTGTGAATTTTTACCTGACTCAATTTTTGTCATAAGGTGTTCGATATTATTTTGATGATGTCTCTATAAGTTCTGCTCATGATGAATGAGGAACAGATAGATGTAAAATATCAAGAGTGTTGAAGTAGAGTTTAGTTTCATGGTTTTTTGGTTAATTGGAGAAACCACTTTGAGGAAAGGTGGTTTTTTCTTTTTGTGATCTTTGAAACTCGAATTGTTTTTTTTTATCACAAGCGCACCTCCTACAAATTTTAATTTTGTGAGTGAATCAAATTTGGATGAGTAAAGATGGGAATGCTATATGTTATTGGAATTGTGTTCGCCGGCATTGGAATGTTAGTACAATGGCAACTCAAGAATAAAATCAAGAAGTATTCTGAAATCACCTTGTTGAATCATCTCAGCGGAAGGGAGATCGCTGAGAAAATGTTGCGGTCGAATGGAATTATGGATGTCAAGATCATCAGCGTTACCGGACAGTTGACCGATCATTACAACCCCGGCAATAAAACAGTCAATCTCAGTCATGATGTTTATCACGGGCGCAACGCAGCTTCTGCAGCTATAGCAGCTCACGAATGTGGTCATGCGATTCAACACAAAGTGGCCTATCCCTTTTTGGGCATGCGCTCTTCACTTGTACCGATTGTAAATATTGCTTCTTCCGTATTGCCATGGGTACTGATGGTGGGTGTATTTCTGATCCAGCAAGTACCGGGCTTGTTGTTGCTTGCCATTATCGCACAAGCAGCGATCACCCTTTTTACTTTGATCACTTTGCCTGTAGAATTTGATGCCAGCCGCAGAGCAATGGCCTGGATGCAGCAATCGGGTATGGTCGTCACTCAAGAGTATTCCGCTGCGCGTGATGCGCTGAAGTGGGCTGCCATGACTTACGTGGTTGCAGCACTGGCTGCTGTGGCTCAACTCGTTTATCTCATTTCAAGATATTCTGGAAGACGCCACTGACCTACATTTGGCCCAACACTAGCAAACGCGTCTCATATTCTTCTAACTTATGTCTGTCTTGCTTCCCGATCATTTTCACATAAGACGTATTCATCAAATGATCGTCTTTGCTGTATGTATTTCTTCTATCGCGGCTTGTAGTTCTTCTAAGAAAATGATGAAGGACGCACATGTATTGGAGAAAGGAGGGCTCAATGTCGAGGCATACGATAAATACAATTACATCTATTCCAACTCTTCGAATGCC
>JAYTMF010000550.1:0-1340 GCA_043728755.1 Flavobacteriales bacterium | reverse complement strand
CCAGTGAATATGTCTCTTATGAGTTTGCGAAAATCCATATTATCATTAAAGCATGAACTCCATCAATTGGAGTCCTTATCATTCAATTTCCTGTACAATCTATAAACCCACAACACCATAGCACCAAAGTACTTGTCGTGAATCCTATCCTTTTCTCTGCGTTGAATTTCCTTTGAGGTACTCTGGCTGATCCCCAATTCCTGATACTTCACGAGGACTGAGTGAATATGCCGATAGCTCGCATTCTGATGCCTGATAGCATTCGTCATCCAATCGTAGTCGCCATACACTTTAAAACTTTCATCAAATCCTCCAGTACGTTTGAACAAATCCAAAGAAGCAAAAATGGCTTGGTGACAGATCATTCCGGTTAACTGAAATCGAGTTGACAAATGATCAGGGTGCGTTTTAACCGACTCGGACTTTCCTCCAAAAAGCTTTACATCGCAATAAATCAATTCTGCCTCTTCAATTTGGGCAGCAACAATTCTCAACGCATCGCTATCACAAAATTCATCACCCGAATTTAGAAATTGAATGAATTTTCCAGTAGCGAGACCCAAGCCTTTATTCATGGCATTATAAATTCCGGTGTCAGATTCTATCAATACCTGATCAACATTGCTCCGGAATTCATTGATGACATCAACACTTCCATCTGTGGATAAACCATCCACCACTATGTATTCATAGTCTATGAAAGTCTGCATCATCACGCTTCCGATGGTTCTCGCCAAACCTTCAGCGTTATTGAGATTGATTGTGATGATCGAAAAAAGCGGCATATCAGAATTGATTCATGACATCAATCACGCGAAGGATGTTTTCGTCGGTATGGAAAAAAGAAATTGGAAGACTCAATGTGGTTTGATGAATTTCTTCCGCAATCGGCGTTTCGAAATGATCGATGATTCCTTTCATTGCGCGTTGCTTCACCGGAGCAACCGGATAATGTATTTCAGTGCGGATCTCGTGCTTCAACAGGTATTCCTTCAATACATCTCTTTTCTTGTGACGTACATTGTAAATATGAAAAACGTCAAAATAGTTTTCATCGTCATGAGGTAAAATGAAATCTTTCTTCAACCCATTTTGATACAATGCTGCCAATTTGCGTTTATGAGAATTTATATCGTTCAACCTCGTCAACTTTCGAGATAAAAATGCAGCTTGTAATTCATCGAGTCGAGAATTGACTCCGGGTACTTCGTTGTAGTATTTCACATCGGAACCATAATTCCGCAATCGCCTGATGGACACATCAAGTTTCTCGTCATTGGTTGTTACAGCACCCGCATCACCAAGAGCGCCTAGATTCTTCGTTGGATAAAAACTAAAAG
>JAYTMF010000549.1:0-3920 GCA_043728755.1 Flavobacteriales bacterium | reverse complement strand
TAAAACAGGCCAATGTTTGAGAAATCATACAGTGGTAAATGCCGATGGATTCAAGTGTTTAGTTCAATCTGGCGAAGCAATGATTGGACTATTACACTTGTCCAATCGGTAATACATTTGTCTCTGTGATGTCATTTCAGGAATCTATAATTCAGTTGCGTAAGGCAGGCGAGAAGGCTTTGGCTGTTCTCATTGACCCTGACAAAATCAAGGACGATTCATCTTTGCAATCGCTGATGGAACTCATTCATCACAGCAAAGTGGATTTTGTTTTCATTGGAGGAAGTTTGTTGATCGGGGACAATTTTCACGCTTGCGTAAAAAAGGTAAAAGCTTTGTGTCAATTGCCTGTGATCCTTTTTCCCGGGAGTCCTTCACAGATCTCAGAAGACGCCGATGGGCTGTTGCTTTTATCCTTGATCTCAGGTCGAAATGCAGAATTACTTATCGGACAACACGTGATCGCAGCACCACAGCTTAAGCGATCCAAACTTGAAATTATACCGACCGGTTATATGTTGGTTGATTGCGGCAAAGCCACAACAGCTTCTTATGTTAGCCAGACATTTCCATTGCCGTGGAATAAACCGGAAATTGCAGCTGCAACAGCTATTGCAGGTGAGATGCTCGGACTTCGCACCATATATCTCGATGGCGGAAGCGGTGCAGAAAAACCGGTATCCATAGAAATGGTAAAAGCGGTGCGGGGTTCTGTTGATGTTCCTGTGATCGTTGGCGGCGGAATTCGCGATGAAGACCAGGCCAGATCAATCTATGCCGCAGGCGCGGATGTGATCGTGATTGGAACCGCATTCGAAGACACGCCGGAACTACTTTTTTCTTTGTCACAGTCGAGATACATTTGATGTCAATAGCGAACAGCGTGTTTTGCTGAACGTACTTTCATTCTAAAAGAAATACAACTATGATCACACGTCCTTTCAATATCAAAAAATGGATCGATGAAAACCGCGATTTACTGAAGCCTCCGGTTGGCAATAAAAATCTATATAAAGATGCCGGTGATTATCTGGTAATGGTTGTTGGCGGGCCCAATGCCAGAAAAGACTACCATTTCAATGAGACGGAAGAACTATTTTATCAGTTGGAAGGAGATATTGAAGTCGGCATTCAGGAAGACGGTAAAGCCGTGGATATTACCATCAAAGAAGGCGAAATGTTTTTGCTTCCGGCGAATGTTCCGCATCAACCTCGCCGTGGTTCGAATACCGTTGGTCTGGTCATCGAATGCAAGCGCGCCGATCGGGATATGATCGACGGACTTCAGTGGTATTGCGAAAAGTGCAATAACATGCTCCACGAATTCAAATTTGTCCTAATCGATGTTGAAAAGGATTTCCTTCCGCGTTTCAGAGATTTTTATGCTTCCGAAAAATTGCGTACTTGCAAAAAATGTGGTCACGTGATGGAAACAGACCCTCGGTTTGTTTAATAAATTAATGCAACCTATTTCCTGTCGTTCAGTCTTTTAGACTATACTCATCCAATGCTTATATGAAACAACTCTACACGATCATACTGCTTACGTTTTCGTCACTGCTGACCTATGCGCAGTGTCCAACGCAAATTACTGTCACCAACCAATCTGTATGTGGACTATATCAATTGCACCTCAACGAATTTGGCGAGGCCGGCAACATTATATGGACTTATGATGACGGACAGCCCATTCAGACTGGTGTCAACAATGTGCTTTGGGGATCATTGGTTCCGGGTGTCCATGAAATTTGCGTCCAAGCTTGGACAGCGAATTGTCCGAATGGCGTGACAATTTGCACAAGCATCGAAGTACCTATTTGCCCTGGCACCAATTGCCCTACAGAAATAGTTGTTTCTCATTTGAGTTGTGGAAATTACTTATTCGCAGTTGCCGGATTTACATCGGGAACTGTCTACTGGCTATTTGGAGATGGCACTGAGCAAATTGGTGGAGTTACCGCTGACCATCATTATTCTGCAAATGGCGAGATTACCATCACAGCACTTTACAACGGACCTACTTGCCCTAACATCACGACGATCACTGCTCAAATAAATGTCGATTGTATCATAGAGACCAACTGTCCCGACGCTATTACATCGTCTCCCGGAATCAACTGTGGCGTGATGAATTTCGAGATCGGAAGTGCCGTTGAAGGAGAAAATGTCACCTGGTTTACAGGCGACAATACCGAACCTATCGTTGGTGGTCACTTTCTAGAACACGCGTATGCACAAGCCGGCAACTACAACGTATGTGCATTCTACACAAGCCCTACCTGCACTGAGGGCGTTGAGATCTGTACAGAAATAAATGTTGCCCCTTGCAACACAACATGTCCGGATAATATTGAGATGCAAACGATTGATTGTGATAGTTACGTCTTTCATATTGGAGGAGTAAATAGCGGTGAAGTTTTCTGGTCTTATGGCGATGGCACATCAAATGACGGCGGCGTTACATCAGATCACACTTATGCTGAAAACGGACTTTACATTGTGACTGCGCAATACTTTGGACCAGGTTGTCCGAATGGTGTCAGTTTGATTTATACTGTTCTTGTGGACTGTGTAAATAATACCGTATGCCCTGAAAATCTTTTCGTTTCACAGGGTGAAGAATGTGGCGTGATGAATTTCGAGATTGGTGGTTTTGTCATTGGCGAATCCGTTACATGGTTTCCTGGCGATGGATCACCTTCCGAGGTAGCTGCTCACTTTTATACTCACCACTACACAACCACTGGAACATACATTGTGTGTGCATTTTACACAAGCCCCAATTGCCCAGATGGTGTACAACTGTGCACTGAGATCACGATCACACCTTGCAATACGAATGATTGTCCTTCAGCCATCGGTATGCAACAAGTAGATTGTGACACCTATATTTTCAATGTCAATAGCGGCCCGAATGCGCAGGTCATCTGGGACTTCGGAGATAACAATTCCGGATCAGGTATGACTGTCGATCACACTTTCAACACCAACGGCCTACACATTGTCACCGCCCAATATTTTTCTGCAAACTGTCCGGATGGGGTTACTTTAATTTTCACGGTTCTGGTGAATTGCGAAACAGGCAACATTTGTCCTGATCATATCTCCAGTAATGCAAGTGTTGTTTGCGGGGTAATGAATTTCGAGATTGAAAGTTTTGTGGAAGGCGAGTTAGTCATCTGGAATGCTGGTGACGGCAGTCCGATAGTGACAACCGGACATGTCTATTCGCATACTTATTCCGAACCTGGGGCATATAATATTTGCGCCTTTTACACGAGTCCGAATTGTCCAAACGGAGTAGAGCTTTGTACTTCCATCACCATACCGAACTGCAATGGAACGGAATGTCCAACGGCTATCACCGCACAACAGATCGATTGCGATACATATGTGTTTCATGTAAATGGAAATATCAATTCGCAAGTACTTTGGAGTTTTGGGGACAACACAAGTGGATTCGGACTTACAGCAGACCATTCCTTTAACGCCAACGGTGTCTTCATTGTATCAGCGCAATACTTCTCGGAGAATTGTCCAGAAGGCACTATGTTGATCTACACTGTTGTCGTGGATTGTGAATCAGGCACCAATTGTCCCGATCACATTTCGAATTCACCGGGTGAAAATTGCGGTGCAATGAATTTTGAGATCGGAAGTTTCGTGGAGGGCGAATCCGTGACTTGGTATCCCGGCGACGAAACAGGACAGGTTGAAGGTGGTCATTTCTTTACACACACCTATTCAACACACGGAGAATACAGCGTATGCGCCTTTTACACAAGTCCGAATTGCCCTGATGGCATTGAGCTTTGCACCACAGTCATTGTTGCGCCTTGTAACACTGAAGAATGTCCGACCACGATCACGATCTCGCCTGTGAATTGTCATCAATATACTTTCAGTGTCAATGAATGGGG
>JAYTMF010000548.1:0-3087 GCA_043728755.1 Flavobacteriales bacterium | reverse complement strand
GTCAGATCGAACCACTTATTGATGGAATTCTTTGAAACAACCTCCAATCCGAAGGCTGAACTGTTGGTTGCATTGTCGTATGTGTTGATGATGATATTGTTGCCAAGCACCTCACTGTATTCTGTCACTTGATTGCGCACAGTGAGATTCGTTATATACCTTCCATATGCTGTGGCTATGAGCGTATTTTTTTTGTTGAAATTCTTTTGATAGGACAACTCAATGAGATTGGTAAACTCAGGTTTGAGTGCAGGGTTGCCACGACTCACATTGAGTGAATCACTATAATCTACAAACGGGATCAACTGCATAAAAGAAGGTCTGTTGATCTTTCTTGAAACGGCAAACTGCACGTCTTGTGTTTCATTCAATACGCGTGTGAGAAACAACGACGGAAATAAGCTCACGGGATAGGTGATGTGAAAGCGCAGTGTGGTATCAAGCAGTTTTCCGGCGTAGTCACTGCTTTCAATACGCAAACCCAGTTGGTATTTCCACTTCTCCGCATTGCGCGAATAGGTTCCATATCCTGCATATACTTGGTCGCTGAACTGATAATTCACAGCCAATCCTTGAAGTTGATTGAAGCTTGAAGTAGAATCGACATAAACGTAATTGTTGTACAAGCTTTCATACTGTCGATATGAACCGCGAATTCCAAATTCCAATTTGGACTTGTCATTCACTTTGGTGGAGTAATCTGTTTGGGAAGTGTACAATCGCTGATAACTGGATCCACTTTGTCTTTGAATGTTGATGTAGTCGTTTGAATATACATTTTTATAGTCTCCACGGAATGAACTATTGATCATATTGAAGTTGAAATCGGATGTTAGTTCTGTGCCTTCTTTGGCAAACAGATGCTTGAACAATAGACTTGAACCCATGTTCTCAAACATCCTGTTGGTTTCTGAATCACGTGTATAGGTGCTTCTTGGACGCGCAGTGGTGTCGCTGAGTATAGTATCCGTGATGGCTTCAATATTATCAAATGGGTTGAACTGCCCTCGGGTAAAAGATTGCGAAACAGTGAAAGTGTTGCGGTTGTCGAAAAAATAATCAACACCCAATTTTCCGCTGGCGAAATAGCCCAGATTGGTGCTATTCTGTGATTGATGAAGTTGCGTAGTAGGCAGGTTGGCAAAACTTGTGCGATCGGTTGTTCCAAGGGAAATGGATTTGCGCTGGTTATAATTACCATTGAGAAAAAAATTGATTTTTCCTTCGCGAAGATTGATATCGCCGCCGCCATTGTAGCGGGGTCGTGAATCAACACCGAGGCGAAGATTTCCGCTGTAGCCAAGTCCGCGGTTATGTTTCATCACAATGTTCACGATTCCACCACCTCCGCCACTGGCGTCATATTTCGCAGAAGGATTGGTGATGACTTCCACGCGTGAGATGGCATCAGCGGGAATCTGATCGATGGTCAATGTGGTGGGCCTTCCATCAATGAATATTTGTGGTGAGGAATTCCTCATCGAAACATTTCCATCAATATCTACCTGCAGCGCCGGAACATTGCGCAATACATCTTCTGCCGTTCCACCCGAATTGATCGGGTTTTTTTCTACGTCATAAATGCGTTTATCAAATTCGATTCTGTAGCCGGAATCTGCACCATCAATGATCACTTCATTCAGCAAGGATGAAAGCGCCAGTCTTATGTTGCCCAGATCTTTTTCGGCGGCGCCTATTCCTCCGCCGGGTTGAAGTGAAAAGGGTATTTCCTGTTTTTCGTAACCAACAAGATTTACGACCATGATGAGTGGCTCGCCCACCGGAATTTTATCAATGTGGAAGTCGCCGTTCGCCGCGCTCAAGCCACCCGTCACCAGAATTTTCGGTAAAGTATCAGCTGGGGTTTTGGATGGTTTGAATACTTGCAGTACAGCATACTCAAGCGAAGCTTTGGATACCTCATCCTGTATTTTTCCATAGATGAGGCCAGTTTGAATCTGCCCCGTACGACCGGGTTGCGCATTGGCCGATTGGAATGCAAAAACACAGAAAACGAATAACAAAAATGTTTTCATAAGCAGCGGCAAAGTTCATCAACATTGACCGGTGAAAAGATACCATCCATCATAAAAGGTTTAATACCGATTGGACAAGTGTCATAGCCCAATCTTTGCTTCGCCAGATTGAACTAAACACGTGTATCCATCGGCATTTACCACTGTGTGATTTCTCAAAAATTGGCCCGTTTTAGAAATCACATTGGTATAACCTCTTTCCCTGAAAAAGCAAAATGGGGAACTGCACACGCAATTCCCCATCTGATGAAAAATTATTAATAATTAGTGATTAATGATCATTCGTCGTGTGATCACCTTATCATTCAAGACAACTTCTACCATGTACAAGCCAGACGTAAGGCGCTTGGTGAAATGAATGGTTTCATTCAATGTGCCATTGAAATCAAATTGCCTGTTCTCAACGATTTTACCCAAGGGATCGATCATTCTGAATCCGATGGTTGTAGCGTATTGTGAAACCACTGTGAGCTGCATCACTTCACCATCACTTGGGTTGGGGTACAGACTTACAAATTCATTCGCCTCTTGCAGATCCACTTGTAATTCATTTGATTCTTCTTCAAGCGGTCGCAGCGGCGGTGCCGATGTCGGCGCCACAATGAAAATGCATTGCGGTGTTCCGAAAGTTCCTGACGATGCTGCGAAAATCGGGCGGATGCGAACACTGTAATACGAGCCCACTACCAACGCCTCTGGTGAATTGAAATTCAACGTGCGGTATGGAAATGAGGTGGGTGTCAGCACTGTGAATGGCGTTCCGATGGGTGTTCCGATGGAAGTCGTTTTTGTGAATTCGAACACATAACTGGTAGCACCACAAACTGTTGGTGACCCGACAACGGCACCTGAGCGTGTAAGTCCGGCCGGGCAACGCATTGCTGTTTTCACCTGTACATTCGCTTGGAGTGCAATTGTTACCACACTAGTGATGATTCCCGGCACGATGATCTGTTCAGGTCCACCGGCACCATTGCTCAAATTATAGACTGCATCTACTGTGTTGATGTATGTGTTGCCAAGATGAAGTCCCAATGTCGGAGATCCCAAG
>JAYTMF010000547.1:0-4258 GCA_043728755.1 Flavobacteriales bacterium | reverse complement strand
TCTGCGATAAAACTGCAAAAGCTTTCCATATCCATTGACGGCGCATTCTTCAGATCGGCATTCCAGTTTTTCAGGTCAACGCCATCTTCGTTGAGAAGCATATGCCTGCTATTGGCTAGACCAACCACATTCACAGTCATGCGCAAGGAGTTCTGCATAAACGCCGATTGCGATTTCAACTGCTCCAGCAATCTTCCTCCGACGTTTCCGGTTCCTATTATGAAAAGATTGATTTGCTTCTTTGTCGTTTCAAAAAATACTTCATGTAAAACATTGATCGCTTTGCGAACGTCAACAGTTCGGATCACTGCCGAAATATTTTTCTCTGACGAACCTTGCGCGATCGCTCTAATATTGACACCATTTTTTCCAAGTGCGGAAAACATGCGTCCACTAATACCTGGATGACTTTTCATATTGTCGCCTACCAGAGCAATGATGCTCAGGCCGCGTTCCATTTGCAGTTGTTCAAGTTTTCGGGTAGAGATTTCGTATTCGAATTCTCCATCAACAGCGGCCTTAGCGCGTTGCGAATTGGCATCATCAACGGCAACACATATGCTGTGTTCTGAAGAACTCTGTGTAATAAGAATCACATTTATTTTCTCACGCGCCAAGGCTTCAAATAGTCGCTTGGAAAATCCGGGAATACCGATCATGCCACTTCCTTCTAGCAGCAAAAGACAAATTGCAGAGGCACTTGAAAGACCACAAACGATCTGGTCGCCTTCATTAGCGTTTCTTTCAATCAACGTTCCTACATCGGACGGCGAAAACGTATTTTTAATTCTAACCGGAATATTCAAATTCATCACTGGCTGAATAGTCGGCGGATAAATCACCTTCGCACCGAAGTGCGACAACTCCATCGCTTCCTGATAACTGATGTGAGGAATCACTTTGGCGTTTGGACAAAGCCTCGGGTCCGCCGTCATCATTCCACTTACGTCTGTCCAAATTTGCAATTCATTTACGTGCAAAGCAGCGGCAACGATAGCAGCGGAATAGTCGCTCCCTCCACGTCCGAGTGTTGTCGTATCGCCATTCATATCCGAACCAATGAACCCTGGCATGAGATGCAATTTGTATTTATGTCCGGACGTCGCGTCACGCAATTTCGATTCCGTTTCCGCTGCAATAGATGTCGCATTGCCAAATTGACTGTTTGTTTTGATCACCCTTCTTGCATCCACCCATTGATGCACCAATTGAAGGGATGCCAGATAATGCGATAAAATCGTTGAAGAGAAAATTTCGCCATAGGCAAGAATGCGATCCTGTGTTCTTGAGGACAATTCATTGATGGCAAAAACACCTTCAAGCAAAGATTCGAGCTCATTGAAAAGCTGCATAATTCTGCTAAGTGCATTGCTCTGTACATTCACATCTAAGAGCTCCTTAATTTCAGAAATATGTTGCGTTCGAATTTCATCCAAAGAATCATGAAATGAAATGTCACCCTGAGCTGCCAGTCCTGCCGCTCTGAGTAATCCATCCGTCACACCACTCATGGCAGAAACCACCACGAACAATTCGTCGAGCTTCGATTCATGGATTACAATTTCCATGGCAGCTCGCATATTCTTTGCGTCAGCTACAGATGAACCACCAAATTTTAAAACCTTCATATTGTCTTGATCGAGGCTATTCAACGTTGAACATTTCAATTCTTCCTCCTTGTCTTAGTCATTCAGAACATCATTCATAAACGAATAGAACGAGGGCAGAGAATCCAGTCTAAAATACGGGTGGTAAAAAGGTGAGTTACAATTCTCGGGAAGATTTATCACAAGTGGAGTTCAAATAACTTGCATTTCGATGCGAACACTAGTGCTTCGCTCCATTCACAAGTACGATCCATTTGTCTACTAGGAATAAAAAAAAGAAGCCGCCTCATTCTTTAATGAGACGGCCTCCTGCTTTCACTTATTAACTAGGAATCTTCTACTTGCTCACGATGATTTTGTGATAGTAAACTCTATCGCCTATCATCATTTTGCAAATGTAAATTCCATTAGAAACATGAGTTGCGTCGAACTGAACGTTTCTGCTTTCACCTTCGAACAAGCGACCTTTGAATACGGTAGAAACAAGTTCACCAGTATAAGAATAAACGTCAACAGTCACCATAGCATCAATGTCAGAATGGAACTCAATCGTTGCATTTTCACCCATTGGATTAGGGTAAGAATTTAACGAAACGGCGTTTCTTTCAACATCAGAAGAAATGTGTTCTGCTTCCATTTCCAACGATCTGTTTGAAGTACACATGCTGAATCCGGTGAGGATACGGCACTTATCAAAGCCTTCGTTGATTGCTGTAGCAGCATCATTGATCTCGCTGATTGACGCTGTGCATCCGGCAGGAATAGTTCCGCCCAATGCCTGGTTGGCGAGTGTATACAATTTCTGAACGGTCTTTGGAGCACTCAAGCAATTCCAAACCTTGATTGGAATACAGAAAGTCTGAGATGTACCTGGAACTACTGCACCATTAACACAACTTGAAGCTTTGGAAGTGGTAAACTGATTACCTGTGAGAATCATCGCGCCAAGTGTGTTATCATTTCTCATGTTCAGGCCGAGTGCCAGAGTCTGACCAATCAACACGGTATTGAATCTACCGTTGTTGAGATAGTTCGGACCAACAGCCGTTGCGCAAGAAATAGAACTTGTTGACGTAGGAATCATCGCCGGAGTTGAACCTGCAGGCAGCTTGATATTTATGCAACTTGCCTCAGTTGTGAGGAAAGTAATTGCACGCGTTGTGCTTGGGCTACCCAAAACAAGATTTCCACCATTGGCCAGCGCCGCATTGATTACAGCAAGAACCGGCATTTTACTGCAATTCTTACCGTTACCGCCATAGAAACCTTGAGTATAAGTGCAATGCTGTAACACACACTGAGCTTCAAATGTCACATGACAAGTCACACTGCAATTGTAGCTATTCGTAACAGTAACAGAAATCGTAGCAGAACCTGTGCCGGCAGAATACGTCAGTTGATTTGTTCCCTGACCACCTGTTATACCCCAGCCACCGTCGGCGGCAACAACTGTCCACAGATAAGCTGCATCTGCAACTGCGTTCGTGCTGATGGTATTGCCCAACGTGTTACAAGTTGGCAATGGGTTTGGAGCCACCAATGAGCATGTAGGATTTGCCACTACGGTAACGTTGAACTGACACGATGTTGAATTACCGCAAGCATCGGAAGCTTGTGTTGTTACCAGAGTAGTACCAACACCGAACGTTGAACCGGGAGCAGGACTGTATGAGAGTTGCGGAACTCCGCTGCAAGCGTCCGTAGCATTCGCCTGGAATGTCACAGCATTGTTGCACTGACCTACAATAATGTTTTGTGGGCAGACAACAATCGGAGCCACAACATCATTCACTGTAATCACCTGAGAACATGTTGCCACATTACCACAAATATCCGTTGCTGTGTATGTTCTTGTGATCACCTTTCTGTTGATACAAGTAGAATCACTAACAATATCACCACTGAATACAACGATAACCGTACCGCCACATCCATCGTTGGTTGCAACAGCGTTGTTGTTCACAACAGGTATTGCACCTGTACATGAAACTTCGGCATTGAAAGGACATGCAATTGCAGGTCCAGTCTGATCATTCACGACAATGATCTGAGTGCATGTGCTCATATTACCACAACGGTCAGTTGCCTTGTAAGTACGCGTGATGATGTATCTGCTGGCACATGTCTGGTTACCAATTATGTCACCCATCCAAACTTTAATCACAGGACCACTGCATGCATCTGATGCAATTACGAGATCGATATTCGGAGCAGGCACGTTGGCAGGGCAATCCACATTAACAGTCGGAGGGCACCCAATAGTAGGAGGAGTCACATCCGGTGCATAGCTGATGTGTTGTATGCAGGTAACAGAATTTACACAAAGATCTGTAGCCGTCCATGAACGCATGTATGTGCGGTCAGTTGGGCAATACTGCTCGCCATTTCCAGTTTGGCCATTATATACAACAGTTGCTTGAGAACAAGCATCATTGGCTGTCATCTGAGGCACAACAGGAAGAGGATCTCCACAATTCAAAACAACGTCTTCCGGACACACATAGAAATTCGGTGGTGTTATATCAAATGTCCATGTGAATACTTGTGTACATGTCGAACTATTTGTGCAAGCATCGGTTGCAGTGTATGTTCTTGTTTGTGAACGAAGACAACCATTCGACGTGATATCTCCAAGAGCGGAAGTGATCGTT
>JAYTMF010000546.1:0-4292 GCA_043728755.1 Flavobacteriales bacterium | reverse complement strand
GCATGTTTTAGAAATCACATTGGTTTTAAATGTGGCTTTTGCGGTAACGGACACTGATCGTTTGGATCACCTCACCATCAATCTCAACGTCTGTCTGCTCTTGTGCTCCAGCAGTATTTCTTTGTTTTTGGTGAGCATCTGCAACGTTTTTTCATCCCAATGACGAATAGTGATGAGCATTAGATTTTCATTGTATCGGATCTCATAATTTTCTTTGAGCGTTGCAAAAAGTTGATCCATTTTGTGTTGGTCTTTGTCAATACAAATTGAAAAACTAATTGCAGAGTTTTCCATCAAACTGATGCGAATGCCGAGGTCGGAAAGAGTCGCGAAAATTTCCTTGAGATTGTCTTCCACAATGAAGCTAAAATCCTTAGGCGTAATAGAGACAAGCACTTGATCTCCCTTGAAAATATAGCTGGGCACAAGATGGTCGTAATCCATATTGTCTTGAATGACACTGCCCACTGCTGTGGGATTGAGAAAGGATTTGATGTAAAGAGGGATGTGCTTGTTTTGAAGTGGCTTGATGGTTTTCGGATGTATGACACTTGCTCCGAAATAGGCAAGTTCGATGGCTTCACGGAATGAAATTTTATCGAGTTTCACTGTGTTCTCGAACCACTTCGGATCTGCATTCAACATACCCTGCACATCTTTCCAAATGGTCACACTTGCTGCATCAAGCAGATAAGCCATGATGGCCGCCGTGAAGTCAGAACCTTCGCGACCGAGTGTCGTGGTTTGTCCGGCAGAAGTTGAACCGATAAATCCTTGGATGATGACGATGTCTTTTTTGCTGAGCGTTGTTTTCAATGGCTCAACAGCCGCTGCACTATGTTTCCAGTTGACGCGTGCGTCGCGATATCTGTTGTCGGTGCGGATGATCTGCCGCGCATCGGCCCATGCGCAGGAGAAGCCTGTTGACTTAAGAAAAGCAAAAATCAATGTTGTTGAAATCAATTCGCCAAAGCCAACAATCTGATCGTATTCCAGGTCGAAATTTTTCGAGCAAGGCATGGCGAGTTTTTCTGCAAGTGCATCGAACTGATCATGCATAGCGTTTACGTTTTCACTGTTTTCGCCGAAGAGTTCGTTGCCGATGGCAATGTGAAAATCCTTAACGACCTTCAACTCTTTTTTGAAATCATTGCCGTGGAAATGCGCATTGTGAAGGGCTTCCAGTGCATTGGTGATTTTGCCCATTGCACTGAACACTACCACTAGTTTTTCACCTTTGTACATCTCCAGAATGGATGCGACATTGCGCACCGCAGCGGCATCTTTCACAGACGCGCCTCCGAATTTGAAAATTTTTAGTGACGATGGATGAGGTGTTTTTTCAGGCATAAGGCTTTGTAGTTGGCTTGACGAAATTATACCAATGTGATTTATAAAACAGGCCAATGTTTAAGAAATCATACAGTGGTAAATGCTGATGGATACAAGTGTTTAGTTCAATCTGGCGAAGCAAAGATTGGACTATTACACTTGTCCAATCGGTATTAGCGCCGGAAATCTTTGTGGCAATGCAATCCGATGCGATCAATGCACTTTGATTCTGAGCATCTGCTCTCTTGTCAATTTGCCATTGAGCCATTCAGGATCAAGCGAGGCGTTGTATTTCTTGTAAAATTGAATTGCAGGTTCATTCCAGTCGAGCACTTGCCAGATCATACCGGGATAGTTCTTCTCAATTGCCAGTTCAACGCATTTTTCAAAAAGCAGTTTGCCGATTCCCTGTCCGCGAAGGGATTCTTTCACCACGATATCTTCCAGGAAAAGCATCTTTCCTTTCCAAGTGGAATAGCGCACATAGTGTATGGCGATGCCTACTATCACACTTTCTCTTTCGGCTACAAACAAGCCATAAATCGGTTTTTCACCAAATCCGTCGGCAAGCATTTCCTCCACGGTATTGGTGACTTCCAGCGGTGCGCGCTCATATTCGGCCAGCTCCTTCACCAATTCCAGCGCACCGGGAACGTCGCTAGGACGACCTACGCGTATCATCGTTGTATTCATTTGGCGAAGCAACGAAGAAAAGAGGATATCGCGTAATTTCATGATGACAGCAATACACCTTTACATTTGCGGAATGTCAACTGTCAGATTAGAAAAAATAGGTGCGCTCATCAAGCGCGAGTTGTCCCTCATTTTCCAGCAGAACATGAACACTATGTTCAAGGGAATGATGATTACCGTGACGAGTGTCCGTGTATCGCCGGATATGGGTCTGGCAAAGGCTTATCTCAGTTTTTTTCCAACGGAGAAAAAGGATGAAGGATTGCAGATGGTCGACGAGAAGAATCTCCACATTCGAAAACATTTGGGCAATGCCGTTGGAAAGCAAATACGGAAAATTCCGGAGTTGAGTTTTTACATCGACGATTCGCTCGACTATTTTGAAGAAATAGATAAACTTCTCAAGAAGAAGTAATTTCCTTGAACGTATCATTTTTCATAGCACGCAGGCATTTGTTCGCGAAGAAATCACGCGGCATTATTAACCTGATTTCTATGATATCCATGCTGGTCGTGGCTTTCATCACTGCAGCCATGATTTGCGTGATGAGCGCATTCAATGGCATTGATGATCTTGTAAAAACACTTTTCTCCAATTTCGACACACCATTGACCATTATTCCGGTGGAAGGGAAATCGTTTGCCGACACGTTGGTTTTGGATGAAACCATCATGAACATTCATGGTGTACGAGGTGTAAGTCGTGTGATAGAAGAAGATGCATGGCTGAGTTATATCGATCACAATGCCGTGGCAACAGTGAAAGGCGTTGACAAGAATTACCTGCGTTATTCTCCGATTGACAGCATGATCTACGAAGGCCGATTCAAACTCGAAGACGATAGTTTTTACTATGCTGTAGTTGGTTTGGGTGTAAGAAGCGAATTGTACATGCCACTCTTTGATTATGCTCCAACGGTGATGAGCATCAACGCTCCCGTTCGCGGAAGAAAATTATCGCGGTACAAGGAGAATGCATTCAACCGGGAAGCCGTCAATGTCAGTGGAATTTTTTCTGTGAATGCGGAACTCGACGCCCGATATATCATAGTTCCGCTTGCCTTTGCCAAAAGTCTTTTTGAAATGGATGGGGAGATTTCGGCCATTGAGATTTTTCTTGATGACGATGACGATGCAGAAAGAGTAAAGCAAGAATTGCAATTGAGACTGCCTGCTGAATTGAGAATAGAAACGCGGTTTGAGAAGAATGCACTTGTGTACAAAACGAACGCGTCGGAAAAGTGGGCGACGTTTCTGATACTGTTATTCATTTTGTTGATTGCATGCTTCAACATCATCGCTTCGCTCACTATGTTGATTATAGAAAAGAAAAAAGACATTTTCACTTTGAGCAGCATGGGAGCGTATTCCGGAGGGATTGAAAAGATCTTTATTTACGAGGGACTATTGATCAATCTTATCGGAGCAATCCTCGGTACATCTTTGGGGTTATTACTTTGTGTCATTCAACAGCAGTTTGGTTTGATCACCATGGAAGGTGCGATGGTGAGTTCCTATCCTGTGAGTGTGAAATGGCTGGATGTAGCGAGAATTTTCGCCACAGTTGTTGTAGTGGGTTCCACCTTTTCCGCAACACTTGTGCGAATGCTTGTGAGAAGATTCGCAAGCAACGCCATGATGAAAGTGGAGTAGGAATTGGGTGTAGTGCAACCCCGTTGAATGGAGAAATACTAGGTGTAAAAATTTGCGTTTGTTTATATCCAACTAACGTCGATAATACCGATAAGACAAGTGTAATAGTCCAATCTTTGCTTCGCCAGATTGAACTAAACACGTGTATCCATCGGCATTTACCACTGTTTGATTTTTCGAATATTGGCCTGTTTTATAAATCACATTGATATATCATGATAGCATTGAAATTGAAATGGTTTGTCCTCATCTTATGTTTATCACTTGCGTCGTGCATGGAACTGGGATTCAAAGACGCCATGCCATTGAACGAAACAGATCTCAAAGAATTTCCGGCTGATCTTCAGGGTTGGTATGTCGCAATGACAGATGGAAAGGACACCATAGAAGTGATGGCTACTAGAGTTTCCGCCGATCGATTTGTACTTGATGGAAAAAATGTGATGCGAAAATTCGGTAAGTATTACGTATGCAATCAGAACAAACTTGGCCGATGGAACATTGCGTTGATCAAACCGACTTGTCGTGGTTTTTCCCTTTATTCTTTTGATATTTATGAAAGCAAACACAGGGAAATTATCCGCAAGTTGACCAATGTGATGGAGATAAAAGAC
>JAYTMF010000545.1:0-5563 GCA_043728755.1 Flavobacteriales bacterium | reverse complement strand
TGAAAGAGTTCAACGATGCGAACTGAGGTCCAAGATCAAGGTAATGCAAGAAGGCGTCTTTGCTGTAACCAACATCAACGAAACAGGCATTGAGATGCGGCAATATTTTTTTGACTTTGCCAAAATAGATATCACCGACTGCATACTCCTGATTACGGTGCTCGTGGTGCAGTTCAATCAATACTTTCTCTTTGAGCAAAGCAATTTCCACTCCAGTTGGAGTAGCATTAATAACAAGTTCGATGTTGCCTGTCAAGAAGGGAATGTTTGGAAAATGGAAAACAGGGGAACGCGTGATGCATTCACCCTATGATGCGTGATTCATCGTGAGAATGTAACATTCCCACGATGCAATCCCGCAAAGATCCTAGCGCACTTTTTTCTTGTGACGATTCTTTCTAAGACGCTTCTTTCTTTTGTGGGTCGCCATCTTATGGCGCTTTCTTTTTTTACCGCAAGGCATTGTACTACGGGATTAATTTTTTATTTAATACTTCTATAAATTCGTTCACTTTCGTGGCTACAACACTGTCGGTGTTATGCCTTAAAAGCGTTTCGTAATTTCTTTTTGCTTCGGCCAGTCGGTTCAATCGTTCCAGTGCCTGAGCTGAGAAAAACAAGGAGTTGTTATCTGTTGAATCCAACTCCAGTCCCTTTTCAAAACAGCGCAATGCGAGCATTACACTATCCATTACCATAAACTGATATCCTACCTCTACCTGATATTTGATATCATCTGGTTTCAGAGACAAGACTTTGTCAAAGCGCTCGATGGCTTTGTCGTATTGGCCGCTTTTCACTGAAAACATTCCGAGGTAATATTGGGCATCTACGTTGGTGGAATCTTTCACCACTAGTTCACGCAATTGCATAATACCTTCCATGGGATTGGCGCCTTCTACAAGCGCAATAGCTTGTTGAAGCTTCAGCGAATCGGGATCCATCTGCTGCATCTTATCGACTGCTGCTGGTGGTTGTTTAGGTAATTGTAAAAAAAGAACGATGAGGCCAAGGGACCCTAATATGAGTAATACAAGCCAAAGCCTGTGCTTACGCATGCTCAACAACTTTCACTTTCACTTTCACTTCATCCATGAATTCCTTTGCAGGTTTGAATGCAGGAATATAATGCGCCGGAATGACCACGCTGGTTTTAGCCAGAATGTTGCGTCCGAGCTTCTCTGCACGCTTTTTCACGATGAAACTTCCAAATCCACGGAGATAAACATTCTCGCCATTCTCCATAGCATTCTTGACAGTACCCATAAAACCTTCAACAATTGCCAGTACGTCATTCCGGTCAATTCCGGTCTTATTTGAAATCTCTGTCACGATATCCGCCTTTGTCATTATCCTATTTTTTTTTATTAGTAAATAAAAATTGCTTTTCAAATTGGGGGCGGCAAATATACTCTCGATTGCTAAAATTCAACCCCTTCTTTTACTGAATGTTATCGAATGAAAAATAAACGTTCGGCGATTGCTCAAAAACTTGGGGTGAAACCCTGCACTTCAAGTGTCATTCAGAGATTATTCTTGCACACGAATGAGAAATTTCAGTGGTCGATTGACAACCTGGTACGAAGAAAATAAGCGCGATCTGCCTTGGCGACAAACGACAGATCCGTATAAAATATGGTTGTCGGAGATCATTCTGCAACAGACCAGGGTCGATCAGGGCATGGCGTATTACCTGAAGTTTGTTCGCCTGTTTCCGAATGTCAGAGATCTTGCCACTGCCACTGAGGACGAAGTGTTGAAGGCATGGCAAGGTCTGGGTTACTATAGCCGCGCAAGAAATCTTCACGCTACTGCAAAGCACGTTCACAATGATCTGGGCGGCAAATTTCCTACAAATGCAAATGATCTCGTAGCTTTAAAAGGTGTTGGCCCGTACACGGCAGCGGCGATTGCTTCTTTCTGCTACAATGAAAAAGTGCCGGTGATAGATGGCAATGTGATGCGGGTGTTGTCCAGAATTTTCGGTGTGGATATGCCCGTTGATTCTAAGGAAGGTAAAAAGGCCATCGAAAAACGTGCTGAAGAAGTCATCAGTAAAAGTCAGCCCGGAATTCACAACCAGGCAATCATGGAGTTTGGCGCTTTGCATTGCTCTCCGAAGAATCCCGGTTGCGAGAATTGCCCTTTCAGTCGTGTTTGCATCGCCTACAGTGAAAATCGTGTCTATGATTTTCCGGTGAAGGCCAAGAAAACCGTAGTCAAGGACATCTGGTATTACTATTTCGTAATCCATCAAGGCGACAATGTCTATCTGAAAAGGCGTGATGGAATGGGTATCTGGCGTGGACTTTATGACTTCCCACATATCGAATCGGAGCAGCCTTTGCAGGAAAAAATAGTGATCAAAGATTTCATGTCGTCACACCATTTGAAAAATGAAATTGTTGTTGAAAGTGTGAGCAGCGAATTTTTGCATGTGCTTTCACATAGGAAAATTCGGGCGGTATTTATTGACATCCGATTGAATTCAAGTGGAGCACTGCCTTTAGAAAAGTATTTGCGTATCAACACGCGAAGTGTTGTCAATTATGGTATACCGCGATTGGTTGAAAAGTATCTTGAGAGTAATATTGCATGGAAAAGAATTATGGCATAACTTCCCTTCGACGTATTCTAAAGAGGCATATTTATGCGGAAAAGTTGATGTAGGTTTGTTCCGTTAAAAAAATATTTATCTAAAATCTTTAAACAAATGGCAAGCATTAACAAAGTAATTCTTCTTGGCAATCTCGGCAAAGATCCGGAGACCAAGACATTCGAAAACGGTGGCGTGGTATGCACATTCACTATGGCAACTACTGATAGCTATTGGGATCGTGAAAAAAACCAACGCGTGGACCTTCCAACAGAATGGCACAACATCCGCATTGGTAAAGGCGGACTGGCGAAGGTGGCACAACAATACCTTCACAAAGGATCACAGGTGTATGTTGAGGGAAGTCTTCGCCACCGTCAGTATCAAAGCAAAGAAGGTGAGACCAAGTATTTCACTGAGGTGAATGTAATAGAATTGGTGCTTACAGGTAGCAAGGGCGGCGGCGAAAATGCCTCACAATCTTCACCTCAGCTGGTTGAAGCACCACCGATTATTCATGCAGGTGCTGATGATGACGATCTTCCATTCTAAGTAAATAGAAGGACTTATTTGGAAACGATACCGCTCTTTTATATCAGCGAAATCATAATACTCGGAGTATTAAGTAGCACAGGCCCTTTTCTGCTTGTGCTTCTTTTGTTATTGTGCAGTGCACTTGTGTCGAGCAGTGAAGTGGCGATTTTTTCCTTGTCTCCGACACAGAAATCGGAGCTTGCAGAATCGAAAAGTACCAGTGATCAACGCATCCTGGAATTGCTGGAAACCCCGGACAGAGTACGAGGCCCAAAAAAATTACTCGCCACAATACTCATTGCCAATAGCGCAATCAATATTGCCATTATTCTTCTTGCCACTCAACTCACCGCAGATTTATTGCCCTTTGGTGTTCCTGAATGGGTACGAACACTTGTAGATGTCGTGTTGATCACTTTTGTAATCGTGCTTTTTTGCGAAGTGATTCCAAAAGTTTATGCAACAGGCAACAATATTCAGGTGGCGCGCTTTATGGCCGCACCTCTGACTATTTTTCAAAGTTTGTTATCACCGGTGACCTGGTTTCTTATGGGTACATCATCCATGCTTGAACGCGGATTGAGGAACAGAGTACACAGCAATATTTCAGTGGATGAATTGGGCCACGCATTGCAACTCACCGCAGATGATGAACGAACGGAAGAAGAACATAAAATTTTGGAAGGCATTGTCACATTTGGAGAGAAAGAGGCCAGTCAGATCATGACTTCCAGAATGGATATCACTTTTTTGAGACACACCGATTCTTTTTCGCAGGTATTGGAAATAGTACTCAACAAGGGCTATTCCAGAATGCCTGTGATGCGTGATTCACCAGATGAGATCTCGGGATTTTTGTTCATCAAGGATTTGTTGCCACATCTGGATGCGACTGATTATGATTGGCAACAGTTGATCAAGCAGCCCTTCTTTGTTCCGGAGAATAAAAAAATTGATGATCTGTTACAGGAATTCCAGCAAGCGAAAATTCATCTTGCCATTGTTGTAGACGAATATGGCGGCACATCCGGATTGGTAACGTTGGAGGATATTCTGGAAGAAATTGTGGGTGATATTTCAGATGAATTCGATGAGGAAGAGTTACAATATTCAAAATTGGATGAGCACACTTATGTCGTCGAGGGAAAGATGACTCTTGTGGATATGTACAAGATCATTGAAATGGATGCAACCTCATTTGAAGATTCCAGAGGAGACAGCAGCACACTTGCCGGATTTCTTATTGAGCAGGCCGGACGTATACTTCAACAAGGCGATATCATTCGCTTCGATGGATTTGAATTCAAGATTGAAGCGGCCGACAAAAGAAAAATCAGCAGAATAAAAATCATCTTGCCATCCGGTGTAACCAGGGTTGTTGAATAAAATCAGGGTGAAGAAAATATTGAAACGACCATGATGCGAAGAACTTTTTTGTTGATGATTATTGCGCTCTTCGCATTTGGAATCTTCTGGTATTTTTTTACTGATCAAAACGCGATCGTTCCGAAGCCTCGCGGCTATTACAGAATTGAACTCCCGGCGAAAAAGTATGAGATGCACGAGTTCTCATGCCCCTTGAAATTTGAATTGCCGGTTTATTCAAAGGTTGAATTGTTCAGAGAGCACATGTCGACGGACTCATGTTGGTTTAATGTTTTTTTTCCATCTCAGAATGCAAGGCTGCATTGCACATACATGCCTGTCGGAAAAAATCTTGGCACGTTGCTGCGCGACTCATATGAGTTTGCCGCAAAACATGAGATGAAAGCTTCTGCGTTGAAGAGGACTATGATCAATGACAGTACTAATCACGTATATGGAATTTTGTATGATATAGAAGGAGATGCTGCCTCACGACTTCAGTTTTTCCTGACAGATAGCGTGAATCACTTTCTGAGAGGCTCGCTTTACTTTTACAACACTCCCAATACAGACTCGATTGCTCCGGTACTTTCATTCTTGAGGGAAGATGTGATGCACATCACGAACACGATGAAGTGGAATTAATCAATGTCTTCCGATCCAGCGGATCACAAGCACCACAAGACAAATTACAAACATGAGTATCGAAATTTTATTGATGCCGTGCATGAATCGCAGGTTCAAATCCACTTTTTCTTTTCGAAAAAGATTTCTTGGATTGAGATAGTATAAAATTTTCTCTAGAAACATTTTGACGATTTGAACAAATGTAGAACAAATGTTCTTCGCATTTGTTCAAGGTAATACCGATTGGACAAGTGTAATAGTCCAATCTTTGCTTCGCTAGATTGAAATAAACACTTGTATCCATCGACATTTACCACTGTATGATTTCTCAAAAATTGGCCTGTTTTATAAATCACATGGGTATAAATTATAATTTCAAAAAGTTGTGATGTCATTTTTGTGAAGTAATGGCCACCATTGAAATCTCCACTTTGCTGTTTT
>JAYTMF010000544.1:0-8535 GCA_043728755.1 Flavobacteriales bacterium | reverse complement strand
CAACTTTGTTGAATTGGATCCGCTTAAAATGCCGTTTCATCTTTTCCGTGTGGAAAGTTGATGTTGTAAATTATTTCAATATGTAACTTAATACTGACTATTCAGAATGCACACTATAACCACTTCCATTCCATGGTTGGAATTTGATTCTGATAAAATCACGCAACAGAAGTTGTTGGATTCGTTGCACGATCATATTAAAGGTGCAAGATGGTTTGGTGGTAAAGCGTATCAATTGATTTCTTTGACATGCGATCATTGCCTGCCGCTGGATCACGATGGTAACAGATTCTATTTCTTCATTGTAGAAGCTGGGTATATGAATCACGAGTCTGAATTCTATCTTCTCCCTCTCTCTTTGATCGAAAAGGAAAATGATTCCGAACTGTCCATTTTAGCAACGTGGAATAATCGGTGGATCGTGGATGCGGTTTACGATGTGGCTTTTCACAAAGCATTGTTTCATTTTGTGTTGAATGGAGCGAATGAAAAGACTGCGAATGGGTCGTTGAATTTTGACAGTGGAGCTTCTCTCGACACCTCACAGGTTTATATCAGTTCCCGCAATCCCGGTGTTGATCAAAGCAACAGCAGCATCTTCTTCAACGAGAAGTATTTCATGAAAATTTATCGTAAGCTTTTTATTGAGACGAATCCTGAAGTTGAGATGTTGAAATTTCTAACAGAAGAAGGCGGATACAAGCATGTTCCGGCATACAGAGGTAGTCTTATTTGGGAGAGAAAAAACATAGCGCCGATCACTTTTGCGCTTATGATGAATAAAGTGGATGCAACAAGGGATAATTGGGCAACAACCGGCGACGAGTTGAATGATTTTCTTCACGCATTCATGAAAGGCACGTTTAGTATTCATCAATTCGTATTCGAACAGGTTGAATTGCTTGCCAAACGAACGGCAGAAATGCACCAAGCACTTTCCGCCGAGACCAAATCAAAGAATTTTAAAGTAGAAAAGTTTAATCCTAAATACCGCGAATGGCTTTATCATCATCTCGCCGAGTTGGTGGAGGGCCGCATTGCTATGTTGCAAAACAATTATCATTTACTTGATGATGATGCGAAGCGCATGGCCGGTTTACTTTTAGATAAAAAAGAAATGGTCTTGAAGTTTTTCGCAAGGATTAAAATGAAGCCACTCAAGAGTTTGCGAACGCGCATTCATGGAGATTTTCACTTGGGTCAAGTATTATATACCGGAAAGGATTTTATTATAATCGATTTTGAAGGCGAACCGGAAAGCTCAATTGAGGATAGGAAGATCAGGCATTCGCCGCTAAAAGATGTCGCCGGAATGATTCGCTCATTTCACTATGCCGTAAGTGCGAAACTTTTTTACAGCGCCGAAACAAAGGATTCGGACATTATTAAATTACAAAAGGCAGCCGACAGATGGTTTCATTTGATAAGAGAAACTTTTACGGAAACATATCTCGAGGCACTTGGAAAAGATCAAAAACTATATGCCAACAAAGCGGAGATCAATTTTCTTTTCATGCTGCATTTGTTGGAAAAGGCGATATATGAAGTAGGATATGAGTTGAATGGTAGACCCGATTGGTTGAAAATTCCTTTAAGGGGAATTGAACAAGTGATCAATGAACTTGAGAAATACGAAGGTTGAAAATTCTCCTTTTTGTATGAAATTATTTTTTATATAGAATCGAATGGCTAAGAAACGCGAAACAATTGTGAAGGAGACGAGTGCTCCTGGGACGGCGCAAAAGGATGTGGCAAAAAAAACAGCAGGTAAGAAGGTTGCCGTTAAAAAAGCGGCGACAAAAAAACATGCAGTGCAGAAAGCTAGTGTGGCATCAATGAACAAAGTGATTTCAAATTTGGAGGAAAGAGCGGGGGTGATGGTGCATTCACGGTTTTCTGAAGTAGACATCGCTCTGTTTCGCGGTGGTAAGCATTTTCGACTCTACAATCATTTTGGCGCGCATGCGGAAAAAATCAATGATGTTGATGGAACCTATTTCGCAGTTTGGGCACCTAATGCAAAAAGTGTTTCTGTCGTAGGAAATTTCAATCACTGGAATGATGCTGAGCATCAACTCTTTGTTCGATGGGATAGTAGTGGGGTATGGGAAGGATTTTTACCTCATGTAAGCAAAGGTGAAGTATACAAATATGCCATTGTCACTTCTGCCGGCGAGAAGCTAGAGAAGTCAGATCCATTCGGTTTTTTCTGGGAGCACCGGCCGAATACGGGAACGATCACTTGGGACAACGAGTATGCTTGGAATGATCATAAATGGATGGGTCACCGTGAAGCGCACAATGCATTGAGCGCTCCATATTCAGTTTATGAAGTGCATCTGGCTTCATGGAGGAGAAGTCCCGATGATCCGGAGCAATTTTTATCCTACCGCGACATCGCTTCGTCTCTTACAAAGTATGTTGTCGAAATGGGTTTTACTCATGTGGAATTTATGCCTGTCATGGAGCATCCTTTTGATGGTTCTTGGGGATATCAGGTGACAGGATATTTCGCCCCATCAGCGCGTTTTGGTTCGCCACAAGACTTCATGTTTCTTATAGACGAATTACACAATGCGGGCATAGGCGTCATCCTTGACTGGGTGCCGGCGCATTTTCCGGGAGATGCACATGCTTTATATAAATTCGATGGTACTCATTTGTATGAACATGAGGATCCGAAAAAGGGTTATCATCCGGACTGGAAGAGTTATATTTTTAATCTTGGTCGAAATGAGGTGCGCTCTTTTATGTTCAGTAGCGCGATATACTGGCTCGATTTATTTCATGCCGATGGGTTAAGAGTGGATGCTGTAGCAAGCATGCTCTATCTTGACTATTCGCGCAATGCAGGAGAATGGATCCCAAACGAATTTGGAGGGAGAGAAAATCTGGAATCAGTTTCGTTCTTCAAAGAATTGAATGAAGAAGTCTATGTCGCTTTTCCCGGTACACAAACTATTGCCGAAGAAAGTACTTCATGGCCGGGTGTCTCAAGGCCGACTTATGCTGGAGGCCTTGGTTTTGGAATGAAATGGATGATGGGCTGGATGAATGATGCACTGCGCTACTTCGAAAGAGATCCGTACTACAGACAATATCATCAGAATGAAATCACATTTTCGTTGATGTATGCTTTCACTGAAAATTTCATGCTCCCTCTATCACATGATGAAGTGGTACACGGTAAGAAATCGTTGATCTATAAAATGCCCGGCGATGAGTGGCAACGGTTTGCAAATCTTCGTTTGTTGTACTTGTGGATGTTTACTCATCCCGGAACTAAATTGATTTTCATGGGTTGTGAATTTGCGCAAACGAGCGAATGGCAACATGAAAAAAGTCTGGACTGGCATCTGCTTGATTTTGCACCGCATCAAGGGATACAACAATTTTACAAAGCGTTGAATAAATTTTATAAAGCGAATCCTGCGCTTTATGAGAAGAGTTTTGACGGAACAGGTTTCGAATGGATTGACAATACAGATCACGTGGGAAGTATCATGATATTTGTGCGAAGAGGAAACCAGGAAAATGAAAATGTTGTGGTGGTGATGAATATGACGCCAATGGTTAGAACGGATTACAGAATTGGTCTGCCATCGTCAGGCGAGTGGGAGGAAGTACTCAATTCGGATGAAAATATTTACGGCGGTAGCGGATGTCGCAACAGTCATTTTAGGTCTGAAGAAATTCCATGGCAACACAGAATGCATTCGGCTTGCGTGAGTTTGCCGCCGCTGGGTGGAATTATTTTGAAGAAAAAATCAAGGAGAACAGGAAGAGGCTTGTAATTGAGATTTTTTGTTCCCACCTGACAAGGACTTAGGTAGTTTTTCCTTTCATTTTTTTCCGGGCCATAGTAAAATAAAAGGCTGCGAGCGTTGTCAATCCCAACACAAAGAATATGAGCGCATAGGGTCGTGTGCAATCGTTGCAATAAAACTCTCCCGTCATCCAAATGGAATTGGCTGTAATCCAAAATAATACAGCGAGATTATGAGCCAATTCTGATGGATGCTTGCGGGTTTTTATGACAAGCCACAATGCGATGAGTAGGGTGGGTGCAACCATGAGCATTCCTAATGTCTTGCTGAGAAAGCACCAGCTTGAGTCTTTGATGAGCCAGAAAATGATGTGTAGGTTTTCCACACGGCGGAGTCTTTCGGAAATCATAATCGCGAAGATGATACATTTTTAGTTCGAATTTTTAAGGATGAAATGAAAGATTAAAAATGACATTTACTGAGCCTGATGCTCTTCGAAATTCAAATCGTTGTTGATTTTGAATTTTAAGATTCGACTAACAGTAATAGTTCTAAAAATAAAATGCCACGTTCATCTTGGCGAAGAAGGGCGTACCCGGAGTGAAGTGAAGTTCGGAAACAGGCTGTGTTTCATTTTTCATTTTGCTCGTGGTGTCGAATTGAGCTTCATTCCAAATGTCATTCAAAATATTTTCCATCAAAAGACCTATTGAAAAGGAGGGGCGGTTATAGCTGATCACCGCATCCAACAATTTATATCCCGAGGCTATTACAGTATTTTCGGCATTCGCAGGGCGGTCACCAACATAGCGATAGCGGCATGATATATTGATTCCATTCACAAATTTTGCTGTCAAGCCGCCGATACTAGTTACAGTAGGTGCCAGTGGAATATAATTCTGTCCTTCGGGATTTTCCATTGATCGGGGTTTGGTGAAGTTGATATCGGAATCCAGATAAAGCCATGTCTGCAGCTGATATCTGAGCGAAAAATCAAAACCATATCTTCTCGAGTATCCGCTCTGTTCAACAATAGCCTCATCTCCTACATAAACAAATTCCTGCTGAAGGTCCAATCCCCATATAGCTGCATTGATGAATATAACTTCGGAGGGTTTATAGAATATGCCAACATCAAAACCTATTGCTCTTGGAAGTGTTTTCGAAATGCTTTCGTTCACAACTACACGCGCATCGTTGGAATGAAATCCACTGCCACCCTTCACATACACTTGAAATTCATTTGCAAAATCGTATTGCAATGTGAATTTTGGACTCGTGATGTGTTGCTCTTTTACTTTTCGGTTGTAGATGGTATCCAATTCATTTTCGTAATCAAATTGAAATGCATCAAATCTCAATGAAGCATTTAATGAAAGCTTTTGATTGAGCTGAAGTGTTTCACTGATATATGCTCCCATATTGATTTGATGGATATTTCCCAATGAAAGTGGTGTGATGATTCGTTTGCGTTCAGCAGTATGTGACAGCTCGCTATCTTTGATGTCGTCATATCTTATTTGTAAACCAATTTCTGATTTCAAGGGCTTACTCTTCAGCGATGTGTGGCGAGTATAAGATGTGTTGGATCCATACAGCATTCTCTTTTCTTTTTGTCGAATCTGATCTCCATTGATGGAATCGCGTAAGAAGAATGTAAAATTGGAATACAACTCAAATTGATACAATGATGCATATAGTTGCTGCGATATGGCTCCTCCATCGGGTAGGATTTTAACCAACCGCACATTGATATTGCTACGCGAAGTATTCCCTCCTTCTTTGTTGTCAAGTGATCCAAATCGCGTGATGAGACCTTCTGTGACAGCTCGCGTCGGAATCTGGCCTGAAGCATCCCACTTGCTGCTGAAGGTTGAAAGTGTTGCTGTAAGAATTTTATTGGTTCCAATAGCGCCATGATACTTTCCGGTGAGATTTACGCGGTTGAAATGTTGTGGACTTTCGACATATCCGTTGCTGTACATGTACTCGGAAGCAATGAACGCAGATTGGTTTCTGGCCTTTGCTTTCGTGTCGAGGAGATCGATCATTCCAACCACGCGATAAGAATCGAATCTGCCACCTTCGACTTTGACCATATTTTTATCTAGGGCATTTTTTGTTTGAAAACTAGCATAACCAGCTGTGGTGAAATCGCCCTGTGATGCATAATAAGGTCCTTTGTTGAAATTTACATGGTCGATCAATTCCGGCGTGATGAAGTGTAAATCAGAATATCCTTGGCCATGTGCATGTGAAACCATATTCACCGGCATGCCATCGAGAGAAAGGCGAATATCCGTTCCGTGGTCGATATCGAAGCCACGAAGAAATATTTGTTCTGCCTTGCCTCCTCCCGCATGTTGTGCTATGACCAGACCGGGAATCATCATCAAAATGTCTTGGGATGACCGAATGGGTCTGAGCGAAATGTCAATTTTATTCAATGACATCATGGTGGAGTTGATGGATTTACCTTGTGATATGACCACCTCGGAAAGCTTGATGTCAATAGGTTTCAATTGAACACGGCACTGTACTGTTTGGTTTTCAATGACGGTGACTTTGACTATTTTCTTTGCAAATCCAGGCATTGAAAATTGAATGGAATATATTCCGGGACTCAAATCAATGAATGTGAATTTGCCCAGCAAATCGGTAGAAGTCACTTTGTTTTCGTGTACGAGCAGGACCAACACACTTTCTATTCCTTCTTCGGACAATGAGTCTGAAACCATGCCTTGTATTCCACCTTGATGAGCCATCGCTTCGTAAGGAACGATAGCGATGGCCATCAAGAATAGAATGGCTAATTGATATATTTTTTGCTATTGGGTAGCATCTGATTGTAGTATTTGAGTAGAAGCGGATGCGATACCATTATACTATTTCCTAAATGTCATCGCGATATTTTGGTCGCGCATGTTGATCGGATTCAGATATGGATTGGCTTCATGTGCTTTTTTCAAAAGCATTTCACCCGCAGTGATCTGACCGGATTTAATATAAATTGAGCCTGCAATATTTTGTAGTTCTGGATTCTTAGAGTTTGTCGCAAATGCTAGTGCCAAATGTTTTTCCGCCTCTTGTTGATTGCCGGTTTTGTAAAAGATTTCTGCCATGACTTTGTTGACGTCGATATTGGTAGGACGAACGTCATATTCTTTTTTGGCGTACTCCAGTGCTTTGAATAAATCATTGCCTATCGTCATATAAATTTTTGCATATTCAAGCGCCATGGTATGTCCTTTCGCTTCATCATCTGCCATCATATCAAGTATGTCGCTGAATGTACTTTGAGCCTCTTGTTCTCTTCCTGTCTGCTTGTAAATTTTAGCCAGGTCTACATAGAAGGAAACTTCCGGAATGATGTTGATGGCCTGTTTTAATTTTTCTTCGGCTTCTTTTGCATTTCCTTTTTTTAATTCCACTGAAGCAAGTCCTGCAATAGCAAATGGATAGCCAGGACGTTCTTCCAATGTCTGTCGGTATTCTCTCTCCGCAGATTGTATATCACCATACGTTTCATAAATGTGACCTAGTGTTGTTCTTGTCCATGCTTCATTTTCATAACCGGGGTATCCGGATTCTGTTGCCATCTTCATGGCTTCAATGGCGCCTTTTGGATCGCCATGTATTTCACGCAAGTAGGACGCTCTGGAATAGGAGAGAAGGTCAGGGCGCTTGTTCATCATGATCTCCGCCATTTTCACAGCTTCTTCATAATTGCCCAATTCAACATTTGCATCCACCAACGCACCATAAATCTGTGCATTATCAGGATTGATTGCGACTGCTTGTGTTGCTGTTTCTTTGGCTTTCGCAAATTGGTGCAAAGACAGATATACGGATGACTTCAAGGAGAGTGCTTTGAATCGGATATCTTCATTTAATTTATTTGTCAATACATAATCGAGCATGTTGAGAATGGAAGGATAGTAATATCCGTGTTCACCTGTCACACGTGCTTCATTGATGTAAATTTCTGATAGTTTGATGTAGGAGGAAAAGTCTTGTGGTTCCTGATCGATTTTTTGTGTAACGCGATTCGCTGCGTCTTGCGTTTTCTGCCAGTCTTCGGCCGTACTAAGTTCTCCTGTGCGCTGCAAAAGTGCTGGAAGAGTGAAGTGATTGGTGGCCGTAGTGTTTTGTTCTTTGTTGCTCGCTGAGTTGAAACATGATGTCATCATAAACAGAGAAGAGAAAGCGAATGCTATGATCGCTAAAAATGAATTTGTTTTCATGGTCTTTTTTTTATGGTGAATTAGAAAAAAAGGGACTGTGCGTGGTTGCATAGCACAGCCCTTTTTTTTTGGATTATGAAGCCTTTACTAGTTTTATCGAATGAATTAATTTACCGTCCGCGAAAATGTTGGCGAGGTAAACCCCAGGCACAACATTATCACTTCTCCATGTGACGTTATAATTTCCTTCCACCTGTTTTGTATTTACCAAAGTTTCTACCACTTCTCCGGTCATGCTGTAAATGATTACATTCACGTATGTTGGAGTGGACAAGTGATACTTCAAATTAGTACTTCCATTGAATGGATTTGGATTGGCGAGCATAGTGACTGCTTGTGGCGCAAGTCCCAAATTGGCATTTCCTTGGACAATACTTCTTGCCTGTGGTTGCTCGTCATTTGGACAACAGTTGCTCGTGCCGCTCCATGGTAACTGAACGTATGGAAAACTTGTGCGGAAGGAGGCATCATTGCTTTCCACTCCTGTGGAATAGGAAAGTTTTGCCAGCAACATCGGTGTTACA
>JAYTMF010000543.1:0-2653 GCA_043728755.1 Flavobacteriales bacterium | reverse complement strand
TCCAGAAAATTACATTCTGCGAGAAAGAAAACAAGGGCAACAGAATTGTCAGAAAGGGTAGAAATCGTTTCATCCTGATTCGGTTAAGTTTTGCGAAATGTAATTAAAAAACAACCACACGCATGAAAAGGTTGCCCGCTCTCAAACGAAATCATCCTGCATCCGCTAGAATCGTTCATCGGGTCAGATTCCATTTAACGGTAAAACATAAAACCAAAAGAGACCGTCCCGCAGGACAGCCTCTTTTCATTTTTATTCGAGAAAGGAAGTTTTACCCATGTGCTTTCTAAAACATTGGCATGCTTTAGAAATCATATAGTGATATATGCCGATGGATGCAGGAGTTTAGTTCAATCTGGCGAAGCAAAGATTGGACTATTAGACTTGTCCAATCGGTATTAAACCACTCCCTGATCCAACATTGCATCCGCCACTTTTAGGAAGCCTGCAACGTTTGCACCTTTAACATAATTGATGTGATCGCCCTCTTTTCCGTAAGCAACACAAGCCGAGTGGATACTCTTCATGATACTATGAAGTTTTTGATCCACTTCTTCGCGTGTCCATGAAAGACGCAAGGAGTTCTGCGACATTTCAAGACCTGAAGTTGCAACACCACCAGCGTTGGAGGCTTTTCCCGGAGCGAACAAAACTTTCGCTTTCAGGAAATTCTCGATGGCTTCAGGAGTGCAAGGCATGTTCGCACCTTCAGCTACAGCCATGGTGCCATTTGAAATGAGTGCCAGCGCATCATCGCCCTGCAATTCATTTTGGGTTGCACAAGGAAGAGCGATGTCGCATTTCACAATCCATGGTGTTTTTCCCGCCACGTAATCGCAATTGTATTTATCAGCGTATTCTTTGATACGGCCGCGCTTTACATTTTTCAATTCCATCAGAAAAGCGAGTTTCTCCACGGAGATACCGTCTTTATCATGGATGTATCCATCGCTGTCAGAAGCTGTGACCACTTTTGCACCCAGTTGAGTAGCCTTTTCAATGGCGTACTGCGCAACATTTCCCGAACCGGAAACGACAACCGTTTTGTCTTTAAAAGACTCTCCTTTCGTGGCGATCATTTCGGCAGCGAAGTAAACGCAGCCATAACCTGTCGCTTCAGGACGGATCAATGATCCTCCCCAGTTGCGACCTTTACCTGTGAGAACACCTGTAAACTCATTTCTAAGACGCTTATACTGGCCGTACATGAAACCTATTTCACGACCACCTACACCGATATCACCGGCAGGCACGTCGGTATCAGCACCGATATGCTTCGACAATTCCGTCATCAAGCTTTGGCAGAAGGCCATCACTTCACGATCGCTCTTACCTTTTGGATCGAAATCAGAACCACCCTTTCCTCCGCCCATTGGCAATGTCGTCAAAGAGTTTTTGAAGATCTGTTCGAAGCCCAGGAATTTCAATACGGAAAGATTCACCGTTGGGTGAAAACGCATTCCGCCTTTGTATGGACCGATAGCAGAGTTAAACTGCACGCGGTAACCACGATTTACTTGTACTTCACCTTTGTCATCAACCCATGGAATACGAAAAATGATCGTACGCTCGGGCTCAGCCATGCGCTGAAGAATTTTTGCAGCTTTGTATTTAGGATTTTCTTCGATGTAAGGAATAACCGCTTCGGCTACTTCGTGCACCGCCTGCAAAAACTCAGGTTCATTAGGATTTTTGCTTGTGATCTCCGCCATGAAAGCGTCGATCTGTGCTTGATACTTGTTTGCCATTATGCAATGTTTGTTTTGAAAATTATTTTTTAAAACGCGGGCGAAAGTAATAGTAGTTTCACGGAGTGCCCTGAAAAAAAACTCACAATCCATCCCTGAGAAAGTAACCGTCGAATGATTAATTTCGTTCCATCCATTTGATAAAGACTAAATCACTATCAATGAAATACTTAAAATTCATTTTTTCGATTCTGACGGCATTCTTACTTACATTAACAATTCAATCCTGTAAAAAAGATAAGAATTCAGATGATTCGGCAGATACAACGGAAACTTCTACGACCAATGAAAGCACTTACAAAGCGTTCACAGCAACTGTAAATGGCTTCGCTTTCGCAGCCGATACCAGCTTGATCAGTTACTCGTTCGACTCCAATTCCAACTTACACGTATTTTCTGCTCCCGATGGACTGGGAAACGTCATGAAGATCTCATTGGCGACGCTATTAGTCAACACTCACACTGTTGATTTCGACAATACAATTGTGACATATCAAAATGGAACACTTGTCTTTGACGGGGCGAACAATCCTCAGGGAGTAGTTGTCATAACAAGCAATCAGAACAATAAAATTTCGGGAACATACAGTGCGTCGCTGTTCAATTTCGACACTGCCACATCTACGAATGTTGCCTCCGGGTTGTTCAACAACATTCCTTATCCCAATTGAGAAATACCACAGATGACAATTGATGCATCTGTAATTTTCTGTTATCAGAAAGTAAAATCGAAACCAATTGTTGGCAGGAACGGCAACTGATCTAAGCGTTTTCCTGTAATTCGATCAATGTAGAATACGTTGGCGCGGTTGTACAAATTCGTGGCTCCGGCATTCACTTCCAAAGATGTTTTGTTTTTGAAAGCGATGGTCTTTTTCAGGTTGACATCGAGACGATGATAAAAC
>JAYTMF010000542.1:0-1114 GCA_043728755.1 Flavobacteriales bacterium | reverse complement strand
GCTGCGATTCACTCATAGTCATTCTAAAAACCACGCTTTCGAGACGAGATACAACGCCCTTGAATCCCGAAATTTGCAAAGGCGATAGCCTATCTTTTGGCAATTTATGGCTCAAAACGGCGGGGTTTTACACGCGAAAACTACGAAATACTGAGGGGTGTGATTCGACAATAAATTTAACATTAACCGTTCAAAAACGAGACACAACGCGCTCATTATCAACAAGTTGTGACCCGCTAAAGGCGGGTGTAGATACCGTCAAATTGCGCAGCCGTCTCGGTTGCGATAGCCTCATTTTGATAACGACAACGCGCTTCGCGAGCGCCGATACAACGCGCCCTGCAGACCGAACGACGTGTAATCCCGCTTTAGTTGGCGCCGTAGCGACGCGTTTTATCAACCGACTTGGCTGTGATTCCGTTGTTATCATTACCACAATATTGTCAAAACCTGATACAATCCCTTCATTATCAACAACTTGCAACGTTTTAGATTCAGGCACAACCATTCGCCGATTCGTCAATCAATTTGGCTGCGACTCTTTTGTTAGATTCACAAAGACGCTTTTGCGGCGTGATTCCATCCCGTTTTTGAAAGAAATTTGCAACCGCGACAGCTTCTATTTCGACAATAAATGGCTCAAAACGACGGGCATTTACACCCAAAATTTCAGAAATAGGGAGGGGTGTGATTCCGTCAGAATTTTGACGCTAACGATTTCAAAAATAGACACCGTTCGCGTCTTTAAAACAACGTGTAACTCCGACCTTGCGAGTGAAAAAGTCGAAATTTTGCCCCGTAGCAGCGGCTGCGATTTCGTCCTCATCACGCGGACAACGTACAAGGCAAGTACCATTCGTTTGTCTCTAACTATTTCAAAATCAATTACTTGCAACGAAGGCAGTGACGGCTCGGTTAAGATTCTGGACGTTCAAAATGCTTCTTCGCAATTTCAGACATTGTGGAGCAACGGCGCGCGAACGAACCAAATTGACAGCCTTCGAGCGGGTGTTTACACGGCAATTATTACCGATAGCGCGCCGTTGCTCCACAATGTCTGAAATTGCGAAGAAGCATTTTGAACGTCCAGAATCTTAACCGAGCCGTCACTGCC
>JAYTMF010000541.1:0-2092 GCA_043728755.1 Flavobacteriales bacterium | reverse complement strand
AAATCCGTAAATCCGTAGCTTAATTCATCCGTAGCTTCATCCGTCGTAATTACTTAATTCTAAATTTAAAACCGCCGAAATAATACCGCAAAGAAGACGGTTCAAAATAACGGTCATTTTGGGCATTTATCAAAATATTGGCGACATAATTCGTGTTTGTCACGTTGTTTATACCCAAAAATGGTTCAATTTGGCAGTTTTTCAGATTGAAAATATGCCCCAATTTGAGGTTCAGAAGTGAATACGCATCCTCTGAAACGGTGTTGGCATCGTTGGCAAAAAGCGGACTAACAAATCGGCATTGCGCGGAAACAAAAAGTCCGTCAATTTGGGCATACCGCAACTCAACTTGCGCGTTCGATTTTGGCATGGCGGGCAGTGTTTTTCCGTCAAAAACGGTCGTATTGACGACGTAAGTTGCGTATTTGAAATCCGAAAACGTGTGCGTATAATGCAACATAAAATGCTCGGCAAGTGGGTAAGAAAAGCCGATTTCAAGACCTTTGCGCACCGTTTTGCCCGCATTTCGGAAGAAAGTCTTGCCCGTTTGACCCGCGATTTGATACGGTACCAAATCATTTTCGGTCTCAATTAGAAACACCGCAACGTCAAAATAACCCTCATTTTGACTTTGGGAGGACCCCTCAGTATAAGCGCCTTTTAATTCTGAATTTTTTTGCTTCGTTTCTCGCAATGACGTTTTTAATTCAGAAAAGGACCCCTCAGTATAAACGGCATTTTTTGGAAAAAATCTGCCTTTTGTGCCAATTTCAAACGATTTTGCTTGCTGCGGTTGAAGAATCGGGTTAAAACCGCCGCTGTTATCGGGATTATTGGACAATTCGTTTAAAGTCGGACTTTCAAAGGTTGACGAATAATTGGCGTAAATCGAAGCATTTTTGCCATATTCATACGTCACGCCCGCCATCGGATTGACTTTATTGAACTGCCGATTGCCCGATTGATTGCCGTCAACTAAATAATTATCGACCGCTTTTAGTTGCAAATCATCGTAACGAACGCCCAAAGACACCAACCATTTTTTATTAATTTGAAGTTCTTGCAAAGCGTAAATCCCCGTACTTCGGAACGTTTCCAATTGATTCAAAACGACTTTATCTTGGTTGTATTTAATCGTCCCGTCGGTTTTTGTTTCTTTCAAATAAGAAAAACGTTGACGCGTATCTGCTTGATTTTCAAGGTCTAAGCCCAATTTTAGACGATACGACATGGTTTTTATTTTTTGATTAAATTGATAATTCACGCCCAAACCGTAGTAGTTTCTTTTCAAATCGCCGTAACCATTCGCAGCAACGGGCAAGCGGTTTAAAAGCGTCCTAAATGTGTAAAAAGTCCGCGCGTTGAGCTGGTGTTTGGCGCCCCATTTTGTTTCAAAAGTCGCCCCTACCCTACCCTGTTCGACGGTTTCGCCCGTTTCAAACAATAGATTTGGCGCACCCGCTTGCCGAGGATTGTCCCTGATTTGTTGCGCCGTTAAGCCGCCCGCGTCGTTCGCCGTCGGACTGTTTCCGTAGTTTGCCAAAAGCGTCAATTGCGTATTTGGTTTGAATGCGTAAGCCATTTTAGCGTTGAAAATGCTGTTTTTCATCTGACTTTGCGCGCGATACCCCTCAGTATAATTGCTCGAAGCGTTGACAAAATAGAGCAATTTATCAAATTTTTGCCCCATTTTCATTTGATAACGCTGAAAACCGAACGAACCACGGCTCATTTGCACCTCAAAAAGCGGTTTTCGACCCGTCGGATTTTCCGTGAGCATATATATAACGCCGCCCGCCGCGTTGCCGTAGATGCCCGAAGCCGCGCCGCGCAAAACCTCCATTTGACGAATAATCCCCATGTCTAAATTGTCAACATCGGCTTGACCGTCGGGCGTTCCTTCGGGCAAACCGTCGGTGAACAATCGGATGCCGCGAATGCCAAAAGCCGCGCGCGCGCCAAAACCACGAATCGAAATGCGTAAATCTTGCGAGAAATTGTCGGGATTCATCGCAAAAACACCCGGAATTGACGCCAAAACTTCGTAAGGTGACAATTGTTGCGTAGCCGTTTGCAGTAGTTTTTTATCCAA
>JAYTMF010000540.1:0-1781 GCA_043728755.1 Flavobacteriales bacterium | reverse complement strand
GGGCAAACCAAAATCCAATACAAGAATCCTGTTCAGTATACAGAAACGTTGAGTCTTGGTGCACATCCACCACTCCTCCAATCTTGGCATGTTTCAAGATCAGCATACTTTGTATGATCACATATTGCTCTAGCTGCAGGTCTTGTGCAAGTTTTTTCATCTGTGATGACCGAGTGAAATGATTGAACACCGGATCGAGATCATGCAATGCATGGCCAATTTTATTGAGCGAAAGGAATAGATCATTCTTCAATTTTCCATTGACATCGAATGCATCCTTTTCAAAAAAGAATGAAATATTGTTGCCTGAATTCAGAAAATAGTCATCGGTTGTTTTCGACTGATCAGTGGTTTGAAAAACCGAAGGATGACCTTTGAAATCGAAATTGGCGGCAAGTTGTTCGCCTCGCTGCATGACGGCATCACATTCTTGAAACGAATTGAAATTTTCAAGAACGACGAATCCGTCGGTAATTAATTTTTGAAGAAGAGAATTCAAAATAGGAATGTTTGAAATTGGAAATCGTTCAAATGAACAGCATCAAAAATAATGATTGCAGAAAAAAAGGACGCAGAGAAATGCATGGACGCCGGGATTCGCAGAGAAATACTCGGTCGCCGTGTCTTATACCGTTCAAACGCGAATTGAAATTCGGATCAATTGCCAAAACAAAAATCACAACTTGCAACTGCCTCAATGGCTCCACGAGAGTTTCTTCAGCATCTCCAAAGTCGCAGGCTTCATAGATGGACCACTGCCGGCAACAAGAACGCCTTTCAGTCCGTTATGTGATTCAACTCCATAAACAGTGGCTTCATCTGCCGGATCCGTATTGCCTTCATAGCGATACACCTCCGTAATCTCGAATTCTTCATGATCAAATCGGTGATTGTCGCAGGTGAGGCAATTTTCTTCCAGGTTAAAATCGATGTTGTAACCCTTCTTGCGTAACTCAGTAATTGCTTCGGATACTGTGCTATAGTGGACTTGTGGGCGCATGATAATAAAATATAAGTTAGATGAGTCATAAAAGCGTATTCTGGATGTCATTTGATATATACATTGATGAACCGGCAAGTAAGAACCAATTTAATCTTGTTTTCCGCAACGAATTCCAGAGAGTGCTTTGCCAAACCTACACCCTTTCCTGCCAACCCTGGATCTACCTCCGTGTGAGAGTAAATAAATCCTCCATCGAACATTCGATACTCCACAAATCCGACAAGACCATCCATTTCCCTTTCGAATCGGCTCAACTCGGGATTGTTCTTAAGGGCACTTCTAAAAACCTCTTTCATGACTCAACCAAATATGAATTTTGCTACTTTTCTAATCATTTGTTTCGATGTTCATTTTTCCGAATAATTCTTCAAATCTCAGTTCCATAGCTTAGACTATGCATCTTCAATGCTCATCGTCTTCAACGAAATGACCTATCGCGATTCATAAAACAGGTTTTTAAGAAGTGCCCCTAATTTGATTCATTGTGAACGGATTTACGAGGGCAATTTCGGTAGAATCGAATGAAGTTGAATGAGAAATCCAGCAATACGCCCACGAATCGCGTGACAAAACAGCTTATATAGAAAATTCTTACCGGAGCATTCTACCTGCGTGGCCTCTGAAACTCAACTCCCTAGTGCTATGGCCTGCGACTATTTGAGTTGCTTTGACTACCATTTTAGAAAAAAGTGACTTCAGACTTGCATCGAGCAAAAACCCGCTTACTTTTGCGCCTCCAATTTCGAAAGAAGGAGGAATGAACAACAGTCAACGTTGT
>JAYTMF010000539.1:0-1549 GCA_043728755.1 Flavobacteriales bacterium | reverse complement strand
AAATAAAACTGACTTGCAGGTGTCAAGAGGTATTGCAGGAATGATCATCATCCGAGATCAATTGGAAGCAGCGCTTAGCCTTCCGCGAACTTATGGAGTGGACGATATTCCGTTGATCATTCAGACAAAGAGCTTTGATATTCTAAACCAGATTCAAATTGCGACACAGCTTGATACATTGGTAATGGTGAATGCTACGGTGAATGCGCAGCAGGATGTACCCGCACAAGTTGTGCGCTTCCGGCTACTCAATGGCTCTTCCGAAAGAAGTTATTTTTTCGGATTCTCGAACAATATGAGTTTCAGTTTAATTGGAACAGATGGAGGACTAAAAGCGGCCCCGGCAGAAATGAATCGATTAAGACTCTCACCCGGTGAGCGTGCAGAAATACTTATCAATTTTTCCGGTATGCTTGATCAATCCATACACCTGATGAGCTACTCTAGTGAAATGCCAAATGGCATTGTAGGCGCTCAAAGCGTTGGTAATGGCACGGCGCAAATTCCCGAGTATTCACTCAATCTTTTGAACGGAGCTGATTTTAATATTCTTCAGTTGGATATCGTTGAACAAACGATTAATGCTATAACCACAATTCCTGCAACGTTGATTCCATATGTTCCATTTTCAACTGCCAATGTAAATGTCGAGCGCAATCTAAGTATGGCGTCAATGATCGCCGGTCCTGAGGCGATGGTTGTAGGTCCTTTTGGAATTGATGGCGTACAATTCGACATGGACGTGATTAATATTACATGTCAACTGAATGATATTGAAATCTGGACAATCACGAATCAAACAATGCTGGCGCATCCGTTTCACATTCATGATATTCAGTTCAATGTTGTCAATTTTAATGGCAACACTCCACCGCCTGATCAAGAAGGCTGGAAGGATGTGGTATTGGTGATGCCTCAACAAAGTGTGAGCTTCATTACAAAGTTTGAAACGTTTTCGGATCCCGATGTCCCATACATGTACCACTGTCATTTGTTGCATCATGAGGATGAAGGAATGATGGGTTCATTTCGTGTAGTAGATCCAAATGCATTGTTTGAAAATGCCACAACCAATTTTCGCTGCTTTCCAAATCCGGTTCGGGATAGGGTGCAAATTATTTCTGATAAGCGAATTGAGAGCAATGCATCAGTCGCGGTAATAGACATGCAAGGCAGAATATTATGTTGCACAGCGAATATCAGCGACAATAAAATTGATTTTAATGTATCGGAATTGGCTGTCGGAGTTTATCAGGTCATGGTCAACGGTAAAACTATTACCCGGTTTATCAAGAACTAATTAAAAAATGGCATGAGAAAAATTGCGTTGCTTATTTGTTTTTGTGGTTCTATGACACTACATGGAATCACACAGACTTTTTCAGTTGAGCCCAACACGACATTGTACATTAATAATGTCCCATTGAATGAATTGTCGACGACCTATATTTTTCAACTCAATACCAGCAGTCAGGATATCAACATGGCATGGGAAAGAGTTTTTGTGGATGTGCCGGCTTCATGGGAAAATTATCTCTGCGACCTCGGT
>JAYTMF010000538.1:0-3842 GCA_043728755.1 Flavobacteriales bacterium | reverse complement strand
ATGCAAAGTGGTTTGATTTCTAAGTCTGAGATGAAACGTGCATTGATTCTATGCGCTACACTTGCTTTTTTCAGTGGAGTTGCGCTGCTGGGGGTAACTTTCGGACGCGCCAATATGCTAACATCGGCACTCTTTTTTCTAGCAATAGGTTTGCTTGCCATCGCAGCTGCCTTTAGATACACGATGGGCAAGAATCCTTATGGATACATGGGATTGGGCGATCTTGCCGTTTTTGTTTTCTTCGGCATTGTAGGCGTTGGGGGCGCTTTTTATCTTCATGCCTTTAAATGGAATAGCGAAGTACTGGTTCCCGCATTTGCAATTGGTTTCTTTTCTGTCGCTGTACTCAATCTCAACAATCTGAGGGATCACATGAACGACAAGGCCGGAGGAAAAATCACCGTTGTCGTGAGGCTTGGATTTGAAATGGGAAAAATTTATCAGCTAATGCTTGTATCCGCGGGTGTTTTCTGTTGCATTCTTTGGTCGGGCCGCAACGACTTTCAGGCTATTTCTCTGTTGCCATTGTTGCCAGCCGCCATGCAATTATTGCTCCTGCCGAAAATTTTCAGAACGAAGATTCCAAAAGAACTTGACGGAGAATTAAAAAAGGTCGCAATGCTCACGTTCTTATACAGCTTGATGATTTTAATCATTGCGATTGCCCCATGAAAAGGGCAACCTGCGGCTATCTGGTTATCTTCGGCGCAAAATTTATGAGATCATAAGCCCATGCCTGCTTCTTCACACCGTCTTATTGGAATCGATGTTGCGTATGTGATAGCAGTAGTTGGTTGTATTATTTACGGCTTTTGGTTCACGATTGGAGATAAAGTGACAAGCTCACTTTCTCAGACTCAATTCAATGTTATTCTCGATTGTTTCCCTGCACTCTTCTTTTTTCTAAATGGATTTACGGTGACACTCACCATGCGCGACAGAAGGGTGAGCAACAGAAAACTGCTATCATACCTCGGTAAAAGAGGTAGCGTACTTTTTGTCATTGGTCTCGCATTCTGTCCGTTCTGGCCAATGAATATTTTCATCGCCTCCGGATTGATGTATATAGTCGCGCCTTTTGTTGCGCAATGGAACAACATCATGCTGCGAATCTTTTCGCTGCTTACGATTGTTTTTGGTATCGCTCTTTTGTATGTGGATGTTCCGACACATTCCGTTTACACGACACCCACTTTGGGTGGTGGTGAATTGTATAATATAATGGGATTCATTTTGTTCAACGGATATTATTCAATTTTACCATGGTTCGTATTCTTCTTCATAGGACTGCTTTTTGGACGAACAGAAGTTCGCCCAAAAGGAATTCTACCCCCTTCGAGTTTCGTGGGTCTTGGCTTGATCGTAGGCAGTTATTTTGTGAATATTATGATCAAGAAAATTGATAATAGCATCGACAGCTTGCAGAGATCAGATATTTTTCTGCTAAATATCAGATTGCTTTTTCCTGCGTTTATTTTCTTTGCGAGTGGCGTTGCCATTGTGTTGGTGAACACGGTGATGTTCCTCTGCCGAAGGTTGGAAAACAAATCGATGCTGAAATTTATTCAGACTGTATCATCCACTAAGTACAGCGTCTTTTTCTTTCATACTGTAGTGGGTTTATTGACGATGAGCGCTGCGAATCTTCAATTCTTTACACGTAAAGCCATATTGTTTGTGTATGTGGTTCTTGCAACTTCTTTGTCAATGTATCTCACCTTTTTGTGGAAGAAACGTGTGAGCGACCAAGGTCCAATGGAATGGGTGATCAAGAGAATTTCAGGCTCTGCCAAGAAGTAAGTCTTCGTGTGGTAAGAAAGCAGATGAACTTTAAGGTTCCTGCCCGGACTTCGCGCAATATCATTGCGCAAAAAAATACCTGGTTCTTTATTATGAGTTCCGATTCTGTCACCGGAATTGGTGAGTGTGCACCGTTGTCGGGCCTCAGTACGGAAAGCGAATTTCAACTGGAGTCAGATCTCCGGCGAATCGTTTCTCGCGACGTCGATCAGAACCAATTCAGTGAAATGCTTTATCAAAATTCGTCGCTGCGATTTGGTGTTGAAACTGCCTGTCTTGATTTTATGCATGGCGGTCAACGCATACTTTTTCCCGGTTTTGAATCTTCTCTCATTTTGATCAACGGATTGGTTTGGATGAATGACATTGACACCATGCTGAAGGAAGCTGAAAAAAAAATCAACGAAGGTTTTCAAACCATCAAATTCAAAGTAGGTGCTTTGGATTTTGATAATGAGTTGGCGCTGCTGGTAGAAGTGCGCCGCAATTTTCCTGACGTTGTGATAAGGCTGGATGCTAACGGAGCCTTTTCAGATAACCACGTTTTGAACAAATTGAAAAAACTGGCAGTACTGAATATACATTCCATCGAGCAACCTGTTCATTCAGAGAATATTGAGCTGATGAAATTTGTAGTGGCACATACTCCTATTCCCGTAGCTTTGGATGAACAACTCATAGGTGTTAATAATAAAAGTGAGATAGCGAAAATTCTCTCCGATATCAAACCACATTACATCGTTCTAAAGCCTACATTGCATGGTGGTTTAAGTGGTTGTGACGAATGGATTCAATTGGCTGAGAATGCTGGCATTGGATGGTGGGCTACATCAGCTCTTGAATCGAATATTGGATTGAATGCAATTGCGCAATGGACAGCAACCATGATGACGAGTCTACCGCAGGGACTCGGAACAGGGGGGCTTTTTATTAATAATTTCCCTTCTCCTTTATACATCAAGAAAGGTAATTTGGGTTGGGACATGAATAAACATTGGGATATTAGCGAAATCCTGCAATAAATAATGGGGAATATTATATACAAAATCAACGATAAAGACTATACACCCGATGAATTGATCGCATGGTGTCAATCGTCATTGGAGCATGCGGAAGCTTGGGAGAAGGATATTTTCAACTTTATTCTGGAGTGGTTAAGCGACGTGAGTTACGTCGTGGTGAATACTTCTGGATCAACCGGCGAACCTCAACAGATCAGAATGGAGAAGAAACTGATGATGGCAAGTGCCAAGCTTTCGGCTGAATATTTTAATATGAAGGCGGGCAATGAAGTGTTACTCTGCCTGCCGGCTGTTTACATCGCCGGAAAAATGGTCATCGTTCGTGCATTCACCAATGGCTTTAATTTGAATTGGGTTGAACCGGCTATCAATCCTTTGCTCAATATCGATCGCGGTTTTAACCTCACTTCGTTCACGCCAATGCAGGTATTCGAAATGCTTAGATCTACACCAGAGAAATTCGAGAGAATTGAGAAAGTATTGGTTGGTGGCGGACCGATTTCTGCTGTGCTCGATCAACGTCTGCAAGAAACGAAAAACGAAGTGTTTGCGACCTACGGCATGACGGAAACCATTTCGCATGTTGCAGTACGAAAAGTAAATGCGCCAGGTACTTTGTTTCACGCATTGCCCGGTGTCAAATTTAGTATTGATGATGACGGTTGTCTTATCATTTCGGCAGTGCACCTGAATGCATTAGCCATCAAAACGAATGATATGGTGCAATTGGTAGGGCCATACAGTTTTCATTTCCTGGGCAGAAGAGACAACATGATCAATAGTGGCGGCATCAAATTATTTCCTGAGAAAATTGAAAGTCAAATTTCTACATTGATGGAAAACGATTTCTTCCTATGGAAGAAAGCAGATGATTCGTTGGGCGAAAGAATGGTATTGTACATTGAGTCCGAGCCATACAACGACACAGATGTATTGCGATTGAAGTCTTCTTTGAAATTGCTGCTGAATACGTTTGAAGTTCCAAAGGAAATTCTATTCACATCGCGATTCGAAAGAACC